>JAFUAW010000012.1 GCA_017460485.1 Lachnospiraceae bacterium
AAATCCGCCTTCTCATCACAAGCCTCCACATATCCCAGCTGTTCTAAGATACCCGCCAGCTTCTCCGAATCCTTAAAATTCATCTGGCAGCCGAACGTCGAGATATGATATGTCATCGGTCTGCCAAGCTCCCTCGCCCTATCCGCGATCTCCTGCTTGCAAGTCTCTATAATATCCAGTTGTCTTCTTGCCTCAATCTGTCCATTTTCATTCATGTATTAGTACAATCCTTCCTAATCCTCATCAATCATTGATGGTAACCGTTCATGACACATATACATATGATATTCTATCAGTGAACACCTGCTTACAGCAATCTATAATATCCTTATCTCTTCAGATACAAATTATATTCATACACATCCCCCTGATATTCTTCTTGTTTTCTAAGTAGATATTCATGAAATCCCAGCGTCTGGTACATATGAATCGCTGTATCATTATCATCTTCCACTCCAACGGTAAATTCACTGTATCCATGTTCTGTTAATTCGGCCAGAATTGATTGTAAGAGATAAGTCCCATACCCTTTATTCTGATAACCATCACGAATTCTGAACGCAAACAAATACGCCCGTCTGCCCCGTACAGCATATCTATCATCATCACATTCATACATTACATGAAGTTCACCAATTAACACATGATTATCATATAACACAAAAATATCAACAATCCCATTTTGAATATCCAGCGTACATTCCGTTATCATTTGTTCAACATCATTATAATCAAATAACTCCATTAAAATATATAAATCCTGTACAGCCAATTTCTCTATCTTCACAATGCCCGCCCCAACAAACTATTTTTATCACAAAACAAATTAAAGCAATTACAACATACTCCAACTTGTCCCAGTCAGATTTGTGCATGATGCGTATATAGGCAGAGTGGACTATTCTTTGAACATCGGTACTTACGCACCGTATTGTGGTGCGTTATGTACCGTTATGTTCAAAGCTAAGCGAGAGCGTGTCCACGGTTGCCTATATACCATCAGCACAAATCGTCACTCGCATAGTTACTAACACAATCATAAGAATAGTCAATCATTACTCCTCCAACCCGAATCTCTCCATGATCCCTTTGATATACGCCTTATGCTCATCGATATCCGCCTGCAGCTCTACCTGTTTCATCTCTACCATAACCTCATTGTAATCGAGCTCTGCCTTACGCTTCATCTCCTGCTCGCTGATCATACCGAGTGTTCCGTCCAGATACGGCTTGAATACCCGCATGGCGTCCTTATATCCCATCCGCATGGCATATTCGATATAATGCTGCTGGAAATTAAGCGTTCCCTCTAATAAACCGCCCAGGTCCCGACTCGGATAGACAGACAGGAATTCTACGTCCGGATAATCCTTCTCATAATCCTTCTGCTCCGCATGCAGTCCAACCGCGATCATCTTGCGGAAACCATCCTGATACAAGGGCTTGATTGGGAAATTATCACATAATCCGCCATCCCGATACAGCTTACCGTTATATTCGACCTCTTCATAGATGACAGGCAGCGCGGTTGACGCAGCAAGCAGCTGTTCGACCGCATACGTCGTCTTTCCCTGAATCGGAATATATTCACAGTGATATCCGCCGCCCGCAAGCGGCTCTGCAACACTGAAATAAATTGGAAGATCCGAGGTCTGAATTCGGCTCATATCCACATTTTCACGGATCATGGCAAGCATGCCTTCACGGGAACAGGTTCCCTCTTTGCCATCGATCAGTTCCACATCGATATCAAAGACCGTCCATGGATCCACTCTTTTCCATGCAGCCTCTGACGTCTCATAATCCGCTCCGATATACAGAAGCGCATTTAAGGCACCGATCGAGGCTCCGGATAATCCGCCGACCCAGTCTTCCATAGAAAGCTCCTTCATTGCCTTCCATACGCCGATCTCATATGCGCCCTTGGCTCCGCCGCCGCTAAGTACAAGTCCCCATGTTCCACGATCCATATCCGAATCCATC
>JAFUAW010000104.1 GCA_017460485.1 Lachnospiraceae bacterium
CAGATTCTCCACCTTACGATACAGCAGCTTGTTTAGCTCCTCATCCGGCTGGGTGAGATCCGGCACCATGATCACATGACAGCCGGCACGATGACCGGCCAGAATTCCATTTGGCGCATCCTCCACGACGTAAGCATCCTCTGGTCGAACCTTCAGCTGCTCACAGGCATAGAGGTAGATATCCGGCGCAGGCTTGCCATGTTCGACCATGGTTGCGCACACGATGGAGTCAAAATAAGGATACAGACTGACTTCCTGCAAATAGGCTTCTGTCCGTTCCGGGCCTGTGGCTGTCGTGATCGCCAAATGATGCCCACGGTTCTTAAGTTCCGCCAGAGTCTCCTTCGCATAGGGTTTCAATGTAATTCCATCCTGAGAAAGTGCCTGCCCCATCATTTCGATCCGCTTGTCACGGATCGCATGATAGGCATTATCGTCCTGATACCAGCCATTAATCCGTTCCGGTGCGTATGGTCTTCCCAGACTTCGAAGGGACAGTGCCATCTCCCGTGTCATGGTATATCCGCATTCCTTTGCTGCCAGAATCCAATACTTATGATAGTATTTCTCCGTATCAAGCAGCGTTCCGTCCATATCGAAGAATATCGTCTTCCCTGTATTCATTATCAATCATCCTCATCTTCGTGGGTATGCGGCATGGTCACGAAGCTCCTGTCGATCGTGATCACACATTGCAGTTCCTCATGCTCCGACTGAACCATATCCCGGATCTGATGTCTCACATCCCGATCCGTCTGCGGAAAGTCCTGTGGAATCATACAGTCAAAGTATACCTTGCGAATCTGCCCTTCCTCCTCGATCCGGACATCATGCACGGAAAAATCGGCATTGATCTGTGTAACAACCCTTGTCAAATAATTCCGCATTTCAAATTGCTCTGCTTCTTCCTCGTCCCAGCAGGACTCCGAGGTGACAACCGGATCATAATGGATGACCAGCTCCATCCCCTCTTCTTCGAAGATATCCTTCTCCATCTTATCAATGATCCGATGACTGTCTAATGGGCTTTTTTCTGCCGCCATTTCTACATGCACGCTTGCAAATAACCGTCCCGGTCCATAATCATGAATCATCAGATCATGCGCACCGAGAACGCCTTCGTAGCTTAAGATCTTCTCTTGTATATGCCGGACGAATTCCGGAGAAGGCGCCTTGCCGAGAATCGGATCTAAGGTGTCCTTCACGATAGTAACTCCGCTCCACAGAATGAAGACTGCCACAGCCAGACCCATCCAGCCATCTAAGGAAAGTCCGGTATAATGCTCTACAACACTTGCGATCAGAACCGCGCTCGTCGTAATCACATCATTCCGACTGTCCGCAGATGTAGCGATCAAGGTCTCAGAAGTAATCCGGTGTCCGATCTTCTTCTGGAAAAATGCCATCCAGATCTTGATCAGAATCGAGATCACGAGAACGATTACCACGATTCCGCTATATGCAACCTCTTCCGGATTCCGAATCTTCTTAATACTGGTAATCCCGATATTC
>JAFUAW010000105.1 GCA_017460485.1 Lachnospiraceae bacterium
CAGATTCTCCACCTTACGATACAGCAGCTTGTTTAGCTCCTCATCCGGCTGGGTGAGATCCGGCACCATGATCACATGACAGCCGGCACGATGACCGGCCAGAATTCCATTTGGCGCATCCTCCACGACGTAAGCATCCTCCGGTCGAACCTTCAGCTGCTCACAGGCATAGAGGTAAATATCCGGCGCAGGCTTGCCATGTTCGACCATCGTTGCGCACACAATGGAGTCAAAATAAGGATACAGACCGACTTCCTGCAAATAGGCCTCTGTCCGTTCCGGACCGGTCGCTGTCGTGATCGCCAGATGGTGCCCGCGATTCTTAAGTTCCGCCAGAGTCTCCTTCGCATAGGGTTTCAGTGCAATTCCATCCTGAGAAAGCGCCTGCTCCATCATTTCAATCCGCTTGTCACGGATCGTATGATAGGCATTCTCATCCTGATACCAGCCATTAATCCGTTCCGGCGCGTATGGTCTTCCCAGACTTCGAAGGGACAGCGCCATCTCCCGCGTCATGGTATATCCACATTCCTTCGCTGCCAGAATCCAATACTTATGATAGTATTTCTCCGTATCAAGCAGCGTTCCGTCCATATCGAAGAATATTGTTTTCCCTGTATTCATTATCAATCATCCTCATCTTCGTGGGTATGCGGCATGGTCACGAAGCTCCGGTCGATCGTGATCACACATTGCAGCTCCTTATGCTCCGACTGAACCATATCCCGGATCTGATGTCTCACATCCCGATCCGTCTGCGGATAATCCTGTGGAATCATACAGTCAAAGTATACCTTGTGAATCTGCCCTTCCTCCTCGATCCGGACATCATGCACAGAAAAATCGGCATTGATCTGTGTAACAATCCTTGTCAAATAATTCCGCATTTCAAATTGCTCTGCTTCTTCTTCATCCCAGCAGGACTCCGAGGTGACAACCGGATCATAATGAATCACCAGCTCCATCCCCTCTTCTTCGAAGATATCCTTCTCCATCTTGTCAATGATCCGATGACTGTCTAATGGACTTTTTTCTGCAGCCATTTCTACATGCACGCTTGCAAATAACCGTCCCGGTCCATAATCATGGATCATCAGATCATGCGCCCCGAGAACGCCTTCGTAGCTTAAGATCTTCTCTTGTATATGCCGGACGAATTCCGGAGAAGGCGCCTTGCCGAGGATCGGATCCAAGGTGTCCTTCACGATAGTTACTCCGCTCCACAGAATGAAGACCGCCACAGCCAGACCCATCCAGCCATCTAAGGAAAGTCCGGTATAATGCTCTGCAACACTTGCGATCAGAACCGCGCTCGTGGTGATCACATCATTCCGACTATCCGCAGATGTAGCGATCAAGGTCTCAGAAGTAATCCGGCGTCCGATCTTCTTCTGGAAAAATGCCATCCAGATCTTGATCAGAATCGAGATCACGAGAACGATTACCACGATTCCGCTATATGCAACCTCTTCCGGATTCCGAATCTTCTTAATACTGGTAATCCCGATATTCACTCCGATCACCATGATCATCACTGCCACCACGAGTCCGGCAAGGTACTCATATCTTGCATGGCCATACGGGTGCTCCGGGTCCGGTGGACGACTGCCTAATTTGAAACCGATCAGACTGATGATATTGGAAGATGCGTCAGATAAGTTATTCACGCCGTCTGCCGCGATCGACAGACTTCCGGACAGAAGCCCGATCGTCATCTTGAACGCACATAATAATATATTGCAGACAATACCAACCCAGCCTGCAAGATTCCCATATGCCGCCCTGACACGCGCTTCCTTCGTATTCTCATAATTCTTAATAAATAAACGAATCAACAGATTAGTCATAAAGTCTCCCAAATCCCACAATACTCTGCCATTTCCATTCCTTACAGCTCAATGGATCAATCCTATATCCGGTCACTACATCGAATCGCAACCAAAATCTGTTATCCATGGTTGCATAATCGTAACAACCGATATTCATGATATTTAGTTGATTCTATTACTTTCTGAGACAAAATACAACCAAAGCAGCGTCTAATCTTTGTTTGTCTCTTATAACTACAATCATTTGTTAGTCTTACACAATGGAATGTTGATCTTCTGTAGCAGTATCCTGATCTTCTACAGCGGAATCTTGATCTTACGCAGTACTATCTTGGTCTTCCAAATCAATAATTCCATATCGGATCTTGGTCTTCAGAATCCGAAGTACATGTTCGTTGATATCTTCTTCCGTCAGTTCGCCATTCTCTAGTGCTGTCTGTAATCCCTGCACAGCCCCATTCAAATCTGCCGGCATCAGGATACAGTCAATACCCGCCTGAATAACCTTCACACTTGCATCTCCAGATGAATAATAGCTCGACACCGCCTGCATCTTCATGGAATCCGTGATGATCAGCCCTTCATACCCAAGCTGTTCCCGGAGCATACCTGTCACGATCTCATGCGACAAGGTTGCGGGCGTGGAATCTCCGGTTACATTCGGCAGACTGATATGCCCTACCATGACACAAGGAACTCCTGCCTCTACTCCCGCCTGGAATGGCAGGAACTCACATGCTTCTAGTTCTTCCACCGTCTTATAAGAAGCTGCTACCCCATAATGGCTATCCGCTGCCGTATCTCCATGTCCCGGAAAATGCTTGATACAGCTTAACATTCCGGAATCTTCAAAACCATGCACCGCAGCCGCTACCATATCAGCTGCCGTCTGCGGGTCCGAACTGAAGGAGCGATCCCCGATTACCATATTATTCGGATTCGAATTCACATCTGCAACCGGCGCATAATCCAAGTTAAATCCCAGTTCTACAAGCTCTGTTCCCAGGATATTACCAACCTTATATGCTTCCTTGGTCCGATCTGCATCCTCCAAAGCTACAATCTCCGCCATAGGAGGAAAGGCTGTCGTTCCCATAGCAGAATTGGAACCGACTCTCGCAACTCTGCCACCTTCCTCATCAACGGAAATGAACAGCCCATACTTAGCATAGGACTTTGTATTCTCAATCATTTCCACACATTGATCCCGACTGACAATGTTCTGTGCAAAGTAAATAATACCTCCAACAGGCTGTGTCTCCAGTGCCGATTTCGTTGCGTCCCCTGCCTGTGTGACGATAGGTGCACCTGTCAGTTGTTCCGGTGTCACGATAAATAATTGATAGATCTTCTCTTCCATTGACATGGAATTAAGGATCTCTTCTGCCCGTTCATCAACTGCCCGCTCATATACCACTTGCGGATCTTCTGTCGTCGGTTCCTCAGTCGTTGCCTCTGTTGTTGTCGGTTCCGCAGTTGTTGATTGTTCCGACTCCGTCTTGTTATCTGCAAGCTCCATGGAATCCCGATCCTTTTTACTCTTACTCACAAGAAGAATTCCCACACAGAAAAGTAATGCGATCAACTCTATTATTATAATTATGATCAGCCGGGTTCTTTTTTTCCCGGCTGTATCCGAATACGAAATCATCACAGATTCTCCTGTCTATTCCTTGTATATAATATCTTATCCTCTCAGCTTGCACTGTCCATATCAAGGCTGAACCTCTACCTCATATTCCAACACATAGCCCAGCTTGCCGGAGATGGACGGAACCGCTCCGACGATATCATTCCTTTGATCATTAAATGTCCACGTAGTAGCTTCCGTTTCATTTTCCATCTTTGCTTTCCACATACACAGATAGAACTCCTCTGTTCCATCCAGATCCGTCTTGCTCGGTTCTCCCGGATACCAACGTTCATATGTCCAGGCTTCTCCTGTCAGCCAGCCATTTTGCCCCCATGTATCATCCACCGAATGGATGTTGGCTCCCAGCCACAGATACTTCACATTCGATTGGTCTGCAAGCGCGCAGATCTGATCATACTCCTCCTCGGAAGTGATCGTAGCAAGATAACCGCCTCTTGCCTCACACGCAGCCTTCGCATCCGTCCATGTAATATCGCCCACTATAATCTCATATCGATGCTCATATTCCTTCGGTGCTTCCGTTATTGCCTCAGTCGTTGCTTCCGTCGTTGCCGCCTCGGTCGTCAGCTCCGTTGTAGTAAGATCAGTGGTATCTCCGGTGGTTGTTATATCTGCCGAAGCATATGAAGTATCCGACGAGTGGCTATAATCCGTATATCCATGATTGTCGTTATTATTCTCATATCTTTCCACCTGCTCGCGCACAGTCTCCGACTTACTCTTATAATTCCTTAAGGCCGGATAAAACAGAAGGATAAATACAACAAGAAGGATAATGCCTACAAACAATACCGTGGCAATGATGATCAAAATGATCAGCCAAGCCTTCGATTTCTTTTTCGGAAGCTGTGCCTGAGAGTCGGTTCTTTGATCTGATCGAACAAATTCCTGTATTGGCTGTTCGTATCGTCTGGCTGATTGCGCTGATCCCTGTGTCGGCTGCTCGGAACTTGCAATGCTGCCTGACTGCGATCGGATCAGCTTCCCTGTCTGCGTATCATCACCGGAAGCAGCTGTTTGGCTGCCATTCTGCATTTCATTCTGATCATTCTTCATTATGCTGATCGGTGTTCCGCAGTTCACACAGAACGAATTCCCTTCTATTATTTTCTGACCACAATTCGGACAAACCATGTTCATTTCCTCGCCTCCTTATGCATATATCTCGGTGTCATATCTGTTCCTTTAGCAGCTTCATGATCGCATCATAATGCTCCGCCTGGTGCGGATACGTACAATTCGTACAGATCTTCAGCCGCTTGCCATTCTTCTCCTTATACTCCGGATTCCCCGGACAATGTTCCATGTGATACAAAGGACAATAACAGAATAAGCAGTTCATTGCCTCCATCCCCTTATGACATGGATAATATTCACATGCATGATTCTCATAATAACGATACGATGCTTCCATATGATCTCTCTCCAAAACAGCTGCGTAAAACTTATATTACCTGTATCCTTACAATCTTTTATCCGTTACGATCACGGTTGTCATATATCGGTAATCGGACACATCGATCTCCGTATCCGGTCCGATGATCATCATTGTCTCGTTCTCCAAACCACAATTCGTGATAATGTATACTTGAATCTCCTGACACCGCATCTCAACCTGCAAATGATGTAGCAGGGTCTCTAACTGCCGTCCAGATTTCATATAGATCCGTGTACCCTTGTATTCCTGTTTAAGCACTTCATTTAAAGGACTTTTTTGTTCGGACAGCTTGTGATACCCGGACAGAATATGAATCTCCTCTGCCCACAGTCCAAGCGGTATCCCAAGCCGCGCCGCCACAGCGCAGAAGGACGGCACGCCACTTACAGTCTTCACTTCGTATCCATCTGCCACCAACCGTTCCTGTATGTAAGAGTAGGTGGAATAGATAGATGGATCACCGATTGTAAGAAATGCAACCGTTTTCCCTTGAACTAATTCCTCCGCCAGCAGCTTCGTGATCTCGTCATGTGCCTGATCCATTATTTCTTTATCAGGAACCATCGGGAATTCGTGACACAGGTATTCTTTTTCCGCCAAATGCCCGACTGCCTGTGCAGCAATACGATATGCCATGCATTTCTCCCGTGACTTCGCCGGTAAAAATAGTATATCACTTTCTTCTATTAAGCGCACGGATTTTAGCGTCATAAGCTCCGGATCTCCGGGGCCCACTCCGATTCCGTATAAGATTCCATTCTTCATGGATCAAACCTTTCCCTTCATACTTAAATTCCTCATGAAGTATTCCTTTCCCCTTATGTTCTAATTCCTCTATAACGAACTGATATCTATCTTAACTCATTCTTGGACAAAATCGAATTATCATCTTTGCCAATATGATATCTCTGCATGTTATCTGCAAACACGCCTACGAATTCCGGACAGGACGGATAATAGAGATGCGGAAATCCCCACCAGTGATTCTCTCCGATATGACAGCAATGCCATTTCCGACTTCCCACCGGCTTGACCGCATATGCATCCTCTCCACACAGAATGCTGTCATAATAGTGGAACTCGTGTCCCTTCATAGGTCTATCATTTATCAGAAAATGAGCCTGCTCCTCGTCTTCACGGATCTCAACATATCCAAACCGGACAGACTTACCAACATAGTATGTCCGTCCATTGATCACACCCACCATTGGGAAAATGCGTCCCTTGGCATCCTGCAGCTCCTTATGAAGATACATGAATCCGCCGCATTCCGCCAGAGATGGCATTCCGTTCTGAATTGCAGTACGAATGCTATCTTGCATAGAGATATTCCGACTTAACGCTTCCGCATATAACTCCGGATAGCCGCCGCCCAGAAGAATTCCATCCGCCTCTTCGGGAAGACACTCATCCCGTAACGGCGAAAAATACGTAATACGAATGCCGGCCTTTTCCAACAATCGTAGATTCTCCTCATAATAGAAGCAGAATGCCTCGTCTCTTGCAACCGCCAGTGTGATCGAAGAGGAAGACACCTGCTTGCCGATCAAACTACCATCTAAGCCTCTATCCACATTCGTATCTTCCGTCTCTCCTACAATAGAACGCTCCCCGTCGTTCACTTCCTCAACACACAAGTCGTTCTCTTCCTCAACACTCAAGTCGTCCGCTTTTCGCGCAATAGCAAGGATTCCATCGATATCTACCGCCTCACAAAGGTAAGCGGAAGCCTGAGATAACGTCTTATGAATATGGTCCATTTCAACCGGCAGCTTTAATCCCAAATGGCGGCTGTCGATCACAAGCTCAGGGTGCGATTCCATATATCCCAGAACAGGAACAGGAAGCTCTTCTGCAAGCAGCGGCTTCATAGATTCATAAAAATGTCTGCTGATCCGATTCAGAATGATTCCCCGGATCAAATGCTCCTTGTCATACTGGAGAATTCCAGATATTACCGGAATCATCGTCTGCCCCATTCCATGCACATCAACGACAAGAATGATCGGAGTCTTCGTCACACTTGCCAGATGATAAGAAGAGCCTTCCTTCCGAATGCCTCCTAGTCCGTCATAGAGTCCCATAACGCCCTCCATAACGACCAGTTCCGGCGAATGCTCCTGCCCCGATACAAACTCGCAAAGCAAAGATCTTGTCTGCTCCTCATCCGTAAAATATGTGTCCAGATTCTCAGACGGAATTCCAAGCACAGTCCTGTGAAACATCGGATCAATATAATCCGGTCCGCATTTACAGGATACCATATGTAATTGTCGCTCCTTGCAAGCACCAAGCATCGCGCAGGTGATCAAAGTCTTACCACTGCCGCTTTTCGGTGCTGCAAACATAATTCTTGGAATGTTCATATTTCCTCTATTAAGTCGTACTTTTCTACCCCAGTTCCTTCTCCATATGCACGCAAGCAAATGTTCCGCTTTGAATTACCTGATCGGAATGCAGCACATATCCCAGCTTCTCATAGAACCCGACCTTGTTATCCCGGCTTTCCAATACCGTCATTCTAACCCCTAGCTCCTGTGCCCATTTCTCTGCTTCCGTGATTACCAGACTTCCCAAGCCCTGATGACGGTATTCCGGCAGAACGACAACCCGGCCTAACATCATTTTCTCCTGATCGACAGGATACAGGCGGCAGGTTGCAACCGGAAGAACATCATCGACAACGATAATATACTTTGTTTCCGGGGTGTCGTGCTCATCAAATTCCTCGTACAGGCTGATATGGTGCTTGACCGCCATTGCCTGAATTCTGACATAGTATGCTCCCGCCCGCTCGGCGGTGGTATTTGCACGTATGATCTTCATGTAACTACTCCCGTTCCTGAATTGATTTCTCTCAATACTCCCTTACTACATTGTAGAATCTATGACCATTTTTCATAAGTCCAAAAAACTTTCATGAGCTTTCATAAGTACTATAACACATCATGGAACGATTAACAAAATAGGAAATAAAAAGAGACCAGTACTATATTACTAAGATTACGAATTAGTACGGATCTCATCTACCACCGTATAGATCATCCCATGCTTGCCATGTTCTGATTTCATTAGCGCGATTCTGTCCACGGTCATTTCCGCACGGAGTTCTGTGTCCGGAAGCCCCGCCTTCTTATTTACGAATTCGGCTTTCCGTACCAATGTTACATGTGGGAAGAACTTCTTCTTATCAAATGATATCTGATGATCGGACAAGCTCTTTCTTATCCGTGCGGCCAGACGCATAAGTTCCGGATTCTCTGTTGTTCCTGCCCAGAACAGATCCCCGAAATTCCCCACGCCATCTAATTTGATCGTAAATGGTTGGAACGAAACCTCTTCCATCGCCTCAAGCACATCATCCGGATTCCCGTATTCTCCGATAAATACACAGGTGAGATGAAGATTCTCCCTGCTTGTATACCTGCCCTTTAAGCCGCATTTCTTCATGCCGGCCTGCAGCACGCTTAGTTCATCTAATATTGTATCATCAAATTGTATCGCTATAAATAATCTCATATCAATAATCATTATTGCGGTAATCCAAACATAAGGACATATACTACAAAAGAAATTGCATCGATAAAAATAATTCCCCCTGCAATAATACCCGCTATCATAAGTCCCTTTTTCGCTTTTTTCTTATTATCTTCCGTCAAAACATGTTCCTTCACATCACTATAAAATTCCGATCTCACAATCTGTTCGGAAGTTTCTGTCGGTTCCGGCTCCTCGCCCTTCACCAGTTCATCTAAGGACACTTCAAACAGATCGCTGATAGCAACGAGCTTTTCCATATCGGGCGTCGATTCGCCAACCTCCCACTTGGATATTGTCTGCCTTGAAACATTTAAGCGGTGGGCCAGTTCTTCCTGAGAGAGTCCTTTTTGTTTTCTTAACTCATACAGTCTATTATTGAATTCCATCTTTCATCCCGCCTTTCCTATTCCATACAACTAACAATATGATCAACGCCGCCGTTAATACTACAGCAGTGATAACACTCGCTTCGATACCATATAATCCGCCATTTATAATATTGCTGCCGACTGACCGCATATCAAAAACC
>JAFUAW010000106.1 GCA_017460485.1 Lachnospiraceae bacterium
TCTGATTTCGTCACGGTAAAGCCGCATTTTTCCAGCTTATCCGGCACCTTATCTCCGGATACAATACCGACATAATCACAAGCCTCTACCTGCTCCTTTGTTGCAAAACTGATTGTAAATTCCTTATTTACCTTAATGTTTGTGGTCGTCCTGTGCGGAGAGAGGCTCATGGATAGTTGATTACCTCCTACCTGTCCTACCCACGCGGCGTTCATTGCATCCGCCTTACCGTTCTCATCATAGGTTGCGATGATGAATACCGGATGCGGTGTTACAAAACCCTTGTCAAAACTCTGCTTCATTATACTACCTCCTTGAATATGGTTTTTATAATATCATAATTGATCCTTATCGCCTTGGCAAATATAGTCACCTGCTCCCGCGATGACTGCCAGCTTTTTTATATATCTTTTTCATATATCCTTTTCTATTATAATTCCTGAGAACGTGCTTGTCTATATTTTCCGTAACTCCTCTCATATTTAAGATCTTCTCATATTTAAGGTCTTCTCATAATTAAAATATGGAAGAAATCAAGAATATATCATCTTTGTATCATCCAAGAGTTTCAGAAGCTCTCTACAACAACCTCTTTGCCGGCCATCCATTCCGGCTCTTCCTTAACACCTTTCAGATAGGTATCAAAGAATTCTATATGACACTGACAGACGGTCTCATGCACCATATCAGGATCCGCCTTTCCTACCAGAAACCGGATAGGGATGGCGTGCTTTAAATCCGAGAATCCAATATGCTGCATGCCTTCTATGATCACCCTGTATGCCGGTGCTTCTTTCTGCACGAATCCTCTGTAGATCAGCTCAATATTCCCTCTGCAGTCGATTTGGAGATATGGTTTCTTCATAACTTTGCCGTCATACTCTCCAAAAAGGGCTCCATCGATATTAATACCACACTTATAATCATCGTAGTCCTGACAAAGCGCATACGCCACAGCACCACCCATAGAATGTCCGCTCACACCGATCCCCAGACTGAAATCTATGAAATCCGAATAGTGTTCCTTCGCATAGCTGGCAGCAGCCAAAGTGTCCTTCTCCCATTCCTTCACGCGGCCATTCAGATATGAGCAGCACGACTTTTGCCACTGATCGATTGCCTCTGCCTTCTCCTCCATACTTCCCTTCATCTTTTTCAGGTGGGACATTTCCTTAGATACCTTCATGATAGAGGTGTTATACATCCATTTCTTGATCCGGTTCTCAAATGGGATTACCGTATCGTCATCCAATTCCGTAAGAAGGGCCTCATAGGAATGACAAACCGCGATCACGACATATCCTCTGGAAGCAAGCTCGATACAAAGAAAGGAATTCCCCTCCCGGTATGACTGATACCCGTGACTGAATACGATCAGTGGAAACTTCTGTCCCGGAACATGCGGTGCGTCCAGGTAACACTCGGACAGGTTCTCTCCATTTGCCTCAATACGATCATAATTAATATTCGCAAAATAAGCTTTCTTGATCGCCTTTGTCATCTCACGACTCAGATATCTTGCCTTTTTAAGCCCGTCTACCTTCTCCTTTGGCGCAGGATAATACACTCTGACAGCCACGCTTCGCATCTCATTTTCATGCTCCTTTAACACTTCCGGTCTATCGTTATATACAGTATATGTAAATGTTCCGACGGCATATTCTCCTGTTGGTTTTGGATTCTCTCTTTTCTTCATGGCTCTTCTCCTCCAAATAATAAGATGATCGATGTTGCAAGTGTATCAAATAAAGGTCCCGGCGTGCTGTTCACATTCGTGGCCGCCCCCTTGTAGCAAGCCGTTAAGATACAATTCATTTCGATTCCCGTATACGCGGCTGATATGAATTCCAATATCTCCTTGGGCGGTCTCTTGGGTGTAAGCTGTCTCTCCTTGCACGCCTTCTCAATAAGAGGCAGCGTAACCTTAGCCAGATACTCAAGATTGCCATTGCCGCCCTTGACTGCGCCTATGATTTTAGCCGCTCTCTTCGGCTCGTTGATTGCCAGAACATTTAAGTCAAAATTGATTTTTTGAATATCCAGAAGATGTTCTTCCATCACTTCGGCAAGAATGCTGCAGACCCGGTGGGTAATCTCCTCAAAGCCTGCATCCTTATCATTGGTTGCCTCGTCGATCCGGCAGGTAATGTTGTAATCCGATCTCATGTTGGCGATCATATCACACAGAACCTCATCCAGATCCTTATAAAACCTATAGATCCCTCCCTGTGACAAGCCGGTCTCTTCAATAACATCCGTCATCGTAACCATTTCCACAGGCTTCCTGAGACAGACCCTGTATGTTGCATCCACGATAGACTTCTTCTTATTCTGTATATATTCTTCTGATACCTTCGGCATAATAAAACCTCCTTAAAATGAAACTATATTCATTTTAAGATGATAATTGTGAAATGTCAACATAAAAAATGAAACTATTTTCATTTTTGTTAAAAAAATCTAGTCAATGGTTACGATAAAAAAAGGACTCCCTCTACAGAAGTCCTTGTGCCCATTAAAATGGATTTTTATTGAGTTATATTCCGAGTTAATCATCTAAGGTCTCAACAAAAGACCGCATTTCTTCTTCTATGCAATCAGTCTCATAATTATGTACATAATGGGGACAATCAAGTTCAACAATCTGAGCAGCTTGGCATTTTGAAGCAAACTCTTTTGCAA
>JAFUAW010000107.1 GCA_017460485.1 Lachnospiraceae bacterium
CGGAAGGCCGGAACCGCGGTATTCCGGCAGGACGCCGTACTCCATGACCTTGGCTGTACGGATCTTCTTATTCCGGAACAGGTTCTTGAAATAATGCTTGGTGCCGAAGCTCTCCCCCGGCTTCGCCAGCTCATTATAATCCGGATACCACATGATGAATCCCACCGGTTTCCCTTCCCGAAAGGCGTAGATGATCGAATCTTCTTTCATAAATAAGAACAGCTCCTTCAACATCTCGGCGTCATCCATATAATCTCTGTGATAGTAATAGCGGTGCTCCATAAAGCATGCGTTGTTCAGATCGGTATAGATCTTGGAATCCTTGTCAAACTGCTTCCGGTCAAAGCTCCGGAACTCATAGTTACGGTTCATCTTATCAATGATTGCATGATACCGCTTCATTTGATCATGGAGCGAATGTGTAATATAGGAATTCAGCTTGATCTCCGTGCAATTCATAGCACGGAAGTAATGATTATAATATTCCGGATTGCCCAGTGAGGAAAATGAATTCACTTCTCCGTAATGCGAATCGAGAAAACCAAGCCCGTAATTCACATGCCCGAACAGCCCGATCACCAGCTTCCTGCACTGCTTCTTCCTGCCGTATTCTATCGCCTGTTCTACAAGCAGGTTCACTGCTTCCTGCTGTCCGGAAAGCGCCTCAAAAAAACACAGCTGAACATACTCCGGCAGTTCCTTGGCATAGGCGATCACACCCTCGCAGATAATACTCCCCGGTTCGACCTGCACATCATTTTTCGGCTGCTGATCGTAATTCATTTCTGTATCGAACGACCTTGCCTCGATATATACCGGCACGATCTCCATATTCTGTACAAAATGCAGCTTACCCGCAAAGATTTCCGTCAGCATGAAATAGTTATTATCTACATACTTCCCGCCGTTTTTATACAAGCTCTTACGGAACTGAAGGAATCTTTTCTGTTGTTGTTTGGTTTCTACAATCGTAACTTTCATATTCTTCCGTTATTCCAAAAAAACCTATGATATCAGCACTTCCAAATAGTTGGTCAGGTCCTCGATCGTCGTTAAGGACCGGTATTTCTCCTCATCCAATTCCACCTGATACCTGTCTTCCACAATGCAGATCAGATTCATAAAATCAAAGGAACTAAGCCCCAGATCCTTCTTAAAATTCGTGGACATGCTAAGCTCCGTGATCCCGTATTCTTCTGATAGTATTTTCTTGATTTCTTCAAACATAGCTTAAGCCTCTCTTATCCTATGTGATTCGTTCCCGTTTCATTTCTTCGCCGGACATATATCCATACCATATCAGATGATATTAAGTCATCGTCTTAGAATCTCTTATTTTCACTATTATGATATATACAGCAAATACGATCCACGCTATGAACAGTATCCACAGAATGGTAACCGGAATGTTTGTGTTCAAAGGACGCTGCCGCATAACGCAATCAGCCCAAACACCCGCAAAGAAAAAGGAACTGCATACCTTCATGAGATCCAACAGCATGACAAAGGCGGAACGCATTTTCTTCTCTCCGATCTCGCTGATCTTTAATCCCATCTTAATCTTCCAGGTTAAGAATGCAAACAGTTCACCCAGAACAAGAAATATAAGCGATACAATATACGGATATGCAATATACCTCTTATTATCGATCACATCAAATTCCCCATTACCGCCAAAGTGCACGCCGATCTTCTCCGCCAGAGATTGATATGTGATCAACAAATGTATCAGACTATAGATCAGTATCCCCCAAGCCATGACCGTAATCACGATATGTATGATTTTTACCTGTTTGGGCATAAACTCTCCTCCTTCAACAGCTCACGGATCCATATACAGATTCCTCTTAATCTTCTTAGAACTGTTCTTCTCGAATTCTTCTCGCATAATCTCATAATCCTCAATCCGCATATAAGACGGGAGGGATTCATTGATTTCCCGGATATCCTGCTTTAAGCGTTCCTCCAACTGCGCGAACACTTTGTCTTGTCCCTGCGCTCCGGTCTGCTCTGTATCTTCATCTTCCGTTTGATTCCTCTCATCTTTTATATCATCCGTCACATCTTCCACCAGCACGATCTTTGCCAGCAGGATCCGGTTTCTTCCTCCTGCCCGCTTCGGCACGATCAGACTTTCCTTCACGTAAGGAAGACCGTTTAACTTATCTTCTAAATATTCCGGCGGAACATTCTTCCCATTCTCCAAGATGATCAGATTCTTCTTACGGCCGGTTACACAGATGACCTTCCCTTCGGTATAACCGATGTCTCCGGTTGCATAGTAACCATCCCGCATGCATGCGGCAGTGGCTTCTTCATTCTTATAATAACCAAGCATCACATTCGGACCCTTGACCAAGATCTCGCCGTCCTCCGCAATCTTCACATCAATATGCTTCATGATCGTACCGGAGCTGCCCGGCACATTATTCCCTACCCGGCTGACGGCGATCGTTGGAGAACATTCCGTGAGCCCGTATCCGTTCAGGATCGTGATGCCAAGTTCTCCGAATTTCCTGACATAGTCCCGATTCAGCGGCGCGCCGCCATTTACCACAAGGCGGAGATTCGGATTGATGATCTTACCGAAGAACAGGTGTCTTAGATCAATTCTCCATCGCAGGAAGAACTGACTAATCCGTATCATCCGCTTAAAATTCTTCTCTTTATTCTGACGCTTTACTTCGCGAATGATATTCTCATACATCCCTTCGATCACCATCGGAACCGCGCCGAAGAAATATGGATCAAATGCCTTGATATCCCGCATTAGATGCTTCATATTCAGGTTCAGGCATACTGTTGTTCCATTGTATAGCGTCGCAAGAATACATGGATTAAAACCATAGGTATGATTCATCGGCAGAAATGCAAGCGTCGGATTCTTTAAGACGTTATTTTCCAGAGTCCCGCGAATGTTCGTGATCACATTGTACTGTGACAGCATAACTCCTTTCATCTCGCCGTCAGTCCCCGATGTAGACGCAAGCACCGCAAACCGATCCTTGTCCGTATCGGCGACCTTCCGAAAAAAATCTTGCGTGTCCCCTTGCGACCCTGCACAGATATCCCCGAACACCTCATCCAGATTGCGCAGCTGACAGGAAGAATCCGGAAATTCTACCTTTCCCTTTGTCTTATTCGTATAGAACAATACATCTATATCAAAACGATCCACACAACCGGCAATCATCCCCGGATCCATTTCTTTATCCAACGGAACGATCACATCATGCATAACTGCTGCCAAGTAAAGAATGATATATTCGTAACGATTCTCCGATAGAATTCCAATATGAAGACCTTTCTCACCAAGCTCCCGAAGATAGGAATACACATCCGCAATCCGTTCTGTCATTTCCCGGTAAGTGATTCCGACAATTTCTTTCCCTTTAAAATAACGGATGGCCGGTCGATCCCCACTATCCTCATATCGACCTTTCAACATCTCATAGAAATTATTATATATGACTGTATCTAAATACGGATAATCCATCCTTATACTCCCAATGACGACAGACCTGAACCTTAAGTCCCCTGTCGAATTCTATGGATTATTATATCTCAACTTATATAAAAAAGAAAGCTATCCTTTCGTGCAGGCAGGGGATAGCTTTCCTTTTCCGATCAAAATGATCTTTTCTTACTTATATTATCCATTTTCCTTCAGCATATCATAAGTCACACCGTATTTAACCGCGATATCCTCCGCATAGGACTTGCCCTCCGGTGCCGACACCGAGATATGAAATGACCGGTTTCCTTCCTCTGCATGCGCAACTAAGGAAGCAGCTTTGCCTTTTTCATCCATCATTTCCTGATTCAGCGTCTCGACATCAAATGCCAGCTTATGCATATGGGTATTGTAGATCGTCCGCACATTCTTAAGCAGGATTGCTTTGACCGCATCCCTTGCAATATAGTAGCCCTCTTCAAATGAGGTTGTAGAAAATGTCTCATTTAAGAGCAGCAGACTATTCTCCGTGCCAGACGAATAGATCTCCTTGAACCGCCGGCACTCCTCCCCCAGTCTGCCAAGATCCAGCGTCTTATCCTCATCCGCCGGATAATGCGTATAGATGCAATCCACAGGCGCAAAACGGAAGCTTTTCGCCGGTACACTGATCCCACCCTGAGCCAGAACATACAGAAGTCCGACCGCCTGTGTGATTGTCGTCTTGCCTCCCCGATTGGCACCGGTCAGAATATAACAGGAATGCTCCCGATCAAAATCCAGATCATTTGGCACAATCTCGGAAGGCGTTACAACCCCGGAGGCTGCCAGCTTCAGATTATACAGTCCCTTCGCCTGCATCCGATATCCGTCTGAAGCAGGATCAGCTATAACTTCCGGCGTGCAGAAATGATACCCCTTCTCCTTCAAGTGTTCCATATACTCCGCAAACCGCACATAATATAAGAATTCCGGAATCAGATCCACAATGGAAGTAATACTGAACGCAACATACCGGCTCAGGATCTTCTCTAACTTCTTCACAAGATGCGATAACAGCTGACTCACTTCCTTGTCAAAATAATGCGTCATGTAAGCACTGGAATCCTTCTCCGGAACACTTGCAACAGTGGAGGTGCCCATGCTTACCGCCATTACCGGATTAGTCATGGCAGTCGTAAACTTCCCGAGCATATCGGATTCCGCCGCAAGATCCATACTGTTCCTTTGGATCGGATGAAACCGGTAATTACCGTTCCAATCATTGCCATCCCGGATTCCCTGCCTGGTAGATAATGCATCCGCAAAGTTCCCAAGGATACCAGAGCTCTTAAATTCCTTATTATTAACAGAGATCAACCCGATGCTGTCAACCTCAAAGCTCTTCTTCAGGTTCACACCGATGGTAACACTCTTTAAGGAATCTGTATCCGCATTTAATTCCTGTATGTCCTTCTTTAATTGATCAAATAAGGAATCCTCATAGATCTCTTTGATATAGGACTTCAGTGCCAGCAAGCCCTCTGACTGAATGGCGCAGGACGAGAGGCAATCCATGATTGCCTCTACCGTACTGATATAATCATTTAATTCACTTAATCTGTGCATGAATTCCCACAGACCGGACTTAATATCATGCTCCCGCTTAAAGCTCCCATAATCATTCAGGAACTGAATCTGATCCAGCAATGTAATCATTCGCCCCCGCATCTCCGGAAATGCGCATATATCCGTAAATACTCCGATCCGATATGCGGCGGTCTCCGGAGAATCAGTCATAGTTCTCAGGACCGACAGGATGATTCCGCGTTCTTTATTGTTCTTGGTCAGCTCCTCACAAAGCGAATCCAGACCTACATCATGACAGGACGTATCGGACAGTGACCGGCTTTGCGGCCAGACCCCCGCCGGATACAGAATACTGATTGCTTTCTTGTGATCCATATCTATCCTCCGTATAATGATCTCATAAACTTCGTTTTCTCGGTGTCTACTTTTGTACGCATTTTGACTAGGCTCAAAAAAACCTCGCCAAGTCAAAAAAGTGCGTTGCACTCAAATGGTCACTTCCTCAAGTCATCTGGCATGCAAGCATGTCTCTGACATTCGTTGTGACCGCTCTCGCCGCTTATGCGCTCATTATATCACTCTTAATATGCAACCGCACGACTTTTTCTGCCCTGCCACGTCGGTCGGAACCATTCCTAATCATCGAACAAATCTGGATCGTTTGCAAACACTTATCTTCTTCCTCTTCTTCGGTAGTCCTCATTGATCTCCTCGTCCCAGCTGCTCTCATCCAAGCATCTGGCCATAGCTCCCTTTGATGGAGCTGCCATGACCGAGCATACCGCCTTCGATACTCCAGAGAATACACTAGCCGTTCCGATCTCATCACATACATAATTGACCGTCCGTTCCTTCCGGATACCGAACTTCTGCGCCTCCGCGTAGGAATCAATATTGGCTCCAATAAAAATGAACTCCCAGCCGTATTTCTTCTGCTGCCGCTTTACCATTTTCTGAACCTTATCATAAGAATATCTGCGGCTCGCATTCTCCATACCATCCGTAGTGATCACAAAAATGGTCTTCTCCGGCCGGTCCTCCTCTCTGGCATACTTATGAATATTACCGATATGGTGGATTGCACCGCCGACCGCGTCTAAGAGCGCGGTACACCCCCGGACATAATACTGCTCATCCGTCATCGGCTCCACCTGATCAATGGCGATTCTGTCATGCAGCACCTCGCATTCATTGTCAAATAAAATGGTAGATACCAACGCCTGCTCCCCGGTCTTCTTCTGCTTTCCCATCATGGAATTGAAACCGCCGATCGTATCCGCTTCCAATCCTCCCATAGAACCGCTTCTGTCCAAAATGTACACAATTTCCGTTAATCCCTTTTTCATAATTCATTCCTCCTGTTATTGCATTGATTATTACATGATCTGCGTTTTTCATGTCCTTGTGATGTCATCTTACAATACAGGAAAAGAAAAAAGGTCAACCCGCAGGCGACCTTCTTCAATCCTATTATCTCATTATGCCCCGCCGGATAACGGATCCAAGCCATAGTCAAATAGAACGATATCAATCTTCAACACATTATAATCCTCATGCACGATAAAATACCGCACCACCGCATCTGTCTGGGAGATCGGCGACAACGCATAACCGGCAATCCGCAAGAAATCCACCGTTTCATCCATATTCAGCCGAAGTCCCACCGCCAGCGCAAGAACCTTCTCCTTAGACGGCCTTACCTGCCCTTTCAAGAGCTTGGAAAAATACTGCTTGGATATATTCGCCGCGGCGTAAACCTCTGAATTCTTCAACCCTTTCTTATTGATCAGCTGTTGTAAGTATTTCTCAAATGATTCGGTATACATACCTTTCAGAATATGGTCAAGAGACTTCTCTTCAAACAATGCATTAGATTCGGATGATACAGAAGAAGCCGAAGCAAACGCCATTTGATTTCCAAGGAAATTCGGAAGGTCTTCCACACTCTCATTTGCTGCACTCTCACTTGCTGTGCCCTTTCTTGCAGAGCCCCTCCTTTGAAATAAAGGCATCTGAAACCGACCGGTTTTCCTTGATTGTGGAGAATCCTCGCTCTTCTCTTCCTCTGCACATTCCAAAGAATCCACAGACATCTCGGCAGTCATGCCATTCGGAGCTTCCCCTCGCATCTTGCCTGACGCACGGTCCGGAACACCCCGATATTCCTCTTTCAACGCATGTTCCACATAGGTGTCATCAATATAACTTCGGATTTCATCCACCAAATTACCGGATACCTGTACGGATTCACTGCCAAATACCACAAGGGTAATCTCCATGTCATGGAACTCCAAGAAATCCGTAAATGAATCGACAGCAATCTGAACACCCAGTTCCTTCGGGAACCCATAACAACCTGTCGCTAGAAGCGGAAATGCGATCGATTCGCAATGAAGCTCAACAGCCTTAATTAAAGCATGCTCATAGCATTGCTTCAGGACCAAAGCCTCTTGTTCCCCGCCGCCTTTCCACCAGATACCGCTTACATGAATAATGTACTTAGCATCCAGTTGATACGCTGGCGTAATGCCAACCTCTCCCGGTGCCAGATAGCCGATCTTCTCCCGCGCAGCGAGAAGCTGCTCTTTTCCGGCTGCCTGATAGATCGCAGAGTCCACCCCGTCTCCAATGATAACATCGGGATTCGCGGTATTCACGATCGCGTCAGCCTTTACTTTCGTAATATCATTTCGAATAATCTGAAATGGCATAAAGCACCCCTTCTTTTGTTCAACGCTTCTATTTTTTACTCTTCTTAGAAGAGTCATTCTTGTCGTCATCCAATTTTTTCACAAAATGATACTCCCCTGATTCCAGATCCAGAGCCATTCCATTACCCATATCATACATTGCATTCCCTTTAGTGCCTACCAGAATTTTATTACCAAAATCAAAACTAAAATCCCCATCTGTAATGTCATACGCTGTTTTCATGTGAATGAGCCTCCCATTTCCGATAATTATATAACACTCCAATTAACATCATCAAATCATATCCCGGAATAACCACATGTACTAATAAATTATAGAATTAAAAACCAATAAAAGCAATTACTATTCGAATCATGTCCAACAATCCGGACAGGTTTTCGAACAACAATTATATATAAAAACCGCAAGTCCTACACCCTGACTTGCGGTTTTTCAACTTATTCAAATTCGCAGAATTCAAAGTATCTGATAGTATTTTAATTCGTTTTCTATACTATTAAGTTTAGAAATATTATTCAATTCTACCTATTGCATCCTTTTCAAGAAACTTTTAGTACCAAATTAGTACCAGAGGGAATAATCTTCATTGGGATAAGTCCCGGTGGATTCTATGTGGCAATACTTGGCTTATTTCTTGAGAAGATATATAAACTATAATGCATAATGAGTAAAAACGCAAGATAATTTTTGCATGAATTACATTATTTGATTGTACCTCAAATTGCTCTCAACTTTTTGATTGATCTCAAATTAACTATACTGATCTTTAGAGCGTTGACTTAATATCACTCGATTTTTCATATTAGTCTTCCAAAACACCCATCACAATTATGAAATATATTTTACATACGTTTCAAAATCTAAAACTTATTCAAAAAACCATACACTTACATTTTATCTGATTCCTTGTGCAAATATTCTTAATGGTGCTCCACTTATTTGTAATGATATGGAGATTATTAAAATATTGAATGGACAATACTTTCAGCAGAAGAATATTCAAAATCTTGTAGATTATGACTATTTTGGATGGTTAAACAGTTCTCCATATGTTGATGGTATTGTTGAATATGCAAAAAGAATTCAAAAACTTTTGGTTAGTTATGATTTTAAGGTGATAGAAGAAGAAGATTTGTTTGGAGCATTATTAGCGCAATTATCGAATAGAGAACATCGTTTGCTTTTGGGACAGGATTTTACGCCACATTGGGTTGCGAAAAGTATGGTTGAGTATGCCGTAGGTAAGCTTGATGAAGAACCTCATATATTGGATATGTGTTGTGGGTCAGGAGTATTCCTAATTGAAGCTATCAAAAAAGTGCGCGAAAAGTATTCGATTAGTATACAAGAATATGATTCGTTAAAGGATAAAATCGTTTTTTCTTGTGTTATGGGCTTTGACATTGATCCTCTGGCTATTATGCTTGCAAAAGTTAACTGGGTAATGTCCATGAGAGATTTATTTCCGTATCATAGAGGGCAAATATCCATTCCTGTTTATCATGCGGATTCTCTTTTCGTGGCAACTCCTATCACACATAATATGCCGTCAAACAGTCAGGATTCTTATGTGATGTATTTTGATGAAAATAAGGTTGAGATTCCAGGACATATGCTTACTCCTGATCATCGACATTATTTTGATGCATTCATGTCTATCTGTTACAAGTATGCTATTCTTATTACATTATCTGCTGTCTTATGATCTTCGATATGATCCTCCATGCAATCTTCCCTATCATCATTCCAATCCTGCTGATCCATATTCTTCCTGTCCAGATCCAGCCTGTCAGCCATATCGTCCTGCCTGCTCGGAAACATATGTGCATATCGAAATGTAATATCCTGACTTTCATGTCCTACCCTGCTTCCTATGTCCACCGCTGAAAACCCTTCATCAATCAGAAGCGAGATGTGTGAGTGCCTGAGATCATGCACCCGTATACGCTTGACTCCAGATTTCTTCACACCCCGATCCATTTCATGATGGAGAAAACTCTTGGAATATGGGAATATCCGATCTGTCGGTTTGAATTTATATAACATCTGGAAATATTCTTCCATCTCCTCAGCCAGAAACTCCGGTAGCTTGATTACCCGATTACTCTTAGCAGTTTTCGGAGATGTGATTACGTCCTTCCGCTCCAGTCTCTGATAAGACTTGTTAATCCTCATTGTCCGCTTTTCCAAATCAAAGTCTTCCATTGTCAGAGCCAGACATTCGCCACACCGGATACCTGTCCAGTACAGCAGTTCAAATGCGTAATAAGCCGTAAGCTTATCCATGATTGCCTCTGAAAATGCTTTATATTCTTCCTTTGTCCAGATCTGCATTTCCTTTGATTCCTCTTTGCCCATATTGCCTGCAAGCCTTGCCGGATTTGATTTCATCCCGTAATACTTGATGGCATGATTGAAGATACAGCTCAGTTGATTATGGATCGTTTTCATATAGGTCTGAGAGTATGCTTTTCCGGTCTCCTTATCTCCCTCCAGAAGTTCATTCTGCCATTTCATAATGTCCGTAGGAGAGATCTCACACATAACCTTGTCCTTGAAATAAGGAAGTATCTTTGTCCGCACCACATGCTCCTTTGACAGCCATGTATTATGTTTTAACCGTTTCTCCATATCTTCCTGATATAGCTGAAAGAAATCTCCGAATGTCATGTCCAGATCGCCTTCTTTCTGCAATTTGTAACTTCTCTCATAATGCAGAGCATCTCGCTTTGTCTCAAATCCTCTCTTTTTGATCTGCTTCCGGTGCCCTGTCCAATCCGCACAATAGAACTTGGCATACCATGTCCCTGTTGTTTCATCTTTATATGCTGGCATTTTATATCACTTCCTTTCCTTTTCATCTTTTGGTACTTACGTTGTATTCTTTCATTTATCCCCTTTTAATCTGTTAAAATCTCTCATCTATGATCTACAATCTGAATTCGACCTCATCTTCTTTTACATCTCTTCTATTCTGCATGGCAGATATAGGATTCCTACACTATATCCGCCACTCCAACCATTGTAATCTGGCATATCTTATGATTCCTGTTCTTCCTTATCGGAAAATCCATAGAACTTCTCGGCAAAATAATCCCTGCTTACCCGACCGGCAATCACCAGATATCCTTTTGCCTTCAGTTCATCATTCAATGCCCGGATAATGTGGTATGCTTTGGATTTTGATACATCCAACATTTCTGATACATCATCTGCATTTATCATTCTGGCTTTCTCCATATATTCGTCCCCCTTTCTTATTGTATTTCTAATCTTATTTGTTTAGTTTTATTTCTGTTTCGTATTCTATACTATTATGTTTAGAATGTCAACAACTTTTTCTAAACTTTTGAATTTAGTAGTTTACACCTATTTCCAAAGATGATATAGTAGGGATAGAATTTACTTAACTTAATTGCTTAGACTTCTTATTTGTAATGAAATGGGCACCTCTTCTATAACTGTTTATAACGGTACAGGAAACAGATAAAAGAGGAAGATAAACAATCTATTTCTTGAAGTCAGCAAAATATATCATGGAGGTATCACTACTATGACAATAGGCGAACGAATTAAGAAGATCCGAACATTCCGGCACATGACAATGGACGAGTTTGGTGCTGCCCTTGGCTTTGAAGGGAAAGCCATGTCTGTGCGGGTTGCTCAGTATGAGACCGGAACCAGAGTTCCGAAAAAAGACATGATCTTAAAGATGGCAGACATTCTTCAGTGCAGCTATAAGGCATTAGATGATTACAGTCTTGGTGCTGCAGAGGATATCTTAGAGACTCTTTTCTGGTTAGAGGAAGGCTCCCCGGTATCTACGGAAGGCAGGGGCAAACATTTTCCGGAATACACCGGACCATCAAATCTGATCCGACTGTATGATATGAAACCTGTTACCGGAAAAGCCAAGCCAACCATGACCTACAACGATGATGATTACACATCTATTGGATCTCCGGTTGCCATCACATTTGAATATGGTCTCTTAAATGACTTCCTTGCTGATTGGAATGTCAAGAAAACGGAATTAAAAGAGGGGAAGATTACCCCTGCTGAATACTTTGAATGGAAGATTACATGGCCGCAAGCTCATGCCTGATACTTTCACCATGCTCTTTGCATTCTGCTTTTTTAGATTCAAATAGATTCATAGGAACTGAATGAAAGACTTCATTCATGAAAGTTCCATTTTTTAGTACCAAAATAGTACCAGAAGAAAAAAAGAAATCTCGCAAGCCTTGATTTTCCTTGACTTGCGAGATTTTGGTGATTATTCAAATTCGATCGTCGCCGGCGGTTTCCCCGTACAATCATACAGTACCCGATTGACTCCTTTGACTTCATTCACGATCCGATTCGTTACCTTGTCCAGCACTTCCCAAGGGATCTTGGCGCTTTCGGCTGTCATGAAGTCGCTGGTGCAGACTGCACGCAGGGCAATGGCGTAGTCGTAGGTTCGACCGTCTCCCATAACTCCGACACTCCGCATATTGGTAAGAGCCGCGAAGTATTGATTCGGCATCCATGATGGATATTCGTTATCTCCGCGGTAATATGGTTCTAAGGTGCCGTCGGATTTCTTGATGGAATAGTCAAGGGCAGAGGTATTCATTCTCCATGCCTTGACCGCTTTATCAATCTCTTCCCGGTAGATATAATCTGCTTCCTGAACGATCCGGACTTTCTCTGCGGTAACTTCTCCTATGATCCGCACACCAAGCCCCGGTCCCGGGAATGGCTGACGGAATACCAGATAGTCCGGAATTCCAAGTTCCAGTCCCGCGCGCCGTACTTCATCTTTGAATAATAACCGCAATGGTTCTATGATTTCCTTGAAATCTACATAATCCGGAAGTCCGCCTACGTTATGATGGGATTTGATCACAGCGGATTTACCGAGTCCGGATTCTATCACATCCGGATAGATGGTTCCCTGAACCAGAAAATCTACTTTTCCGATCTTCTTGGCCTCTTCTTCAAAGACACGTATGAACTCTTCGCCAATAATCTTACGCTTAGTTTCCGGATCTTCGACACCGGCTAATTTCTGATAGAAACGATCCTGTGCATTGACACGGATGAAGTTTAAGTCATAGCTGCCATTCGGACCGAAGACTGCTTCCACTTCATCTCCTTCATTTTTACGAAGAAGACCATGATCCACAAAGACACAGGTCAGCTGCTTGCCGACAGCTCTGGATAACAGAACCGCTGCCACAGAGGAATCGACGCCCCCGGAAAGCGCGCAGAGTACTTTGCCGTCTCCGACCTTTTCCTTAATGGATCTAATCGTATCCTCCACGAAGGAATCCATTTTCCAATCGCCTTTGCATCCACATACCTTGTATACGAAGTTCGAGAGCATCTTCTTCCCCTCTACGGTATGCATAACCTCCGGATGGAACTGGGTGGCGTAAAGCTTCCTGTCCGGGCACTCCATGGCCGCTACCGGGCAGACCGGCGTAGTCGCGGTAATTGTGAATCCTTCCGGTGCTTTCGCAATATAATCGGTGTGGCTCATCCAGCATACTGTTGTCTCACTGACATCACCAAACAGGATAGACCGCTTATCTACCTTGACTTCGGTATGTCCATACTCACTGACCGGAGCTGTCTCTACAGTTCCGCCCAGTTGATACGCCATCAGCTGAGAACCATAACAGATTCCGAGGATCGGAATCCCCAAGTCAAAGATCTCCGGTTGGTATTTCGGAGAATCTTCTCCATAGACACTGTTCGGACCGCCGGTAAATATAATCCCTTTCGGATTCATTTCTTTGATCTTCTCTATTGGCAGGGTATACGGGTGTACCTCCGCATATACATTGCATTCACGTACCCGTCTTGCAATCAGCTGATTGTATTGTCCACCAAAATCTAGCACAATGATTAATTCCTGATTCATGCTATTATCCTCTTTTCTGTCGCTCTCCTGATATCTGCATTCTATGATGCATCAAATATCCGGATTGATCCTGATATCAATTGTCTTATATCTGATATATGATTCCTGACATCTCATTTCCTGTCATTGTCAAAGCAAATTCTGATCAATACTAATACATCATGATTATCCTTCCTCTATCAATTACTTCATCGAAATGAATAGCCAAAAGATAACCGTCTTACGCTTCCTCATTTTCCTCAATTGCGCCGCTCTTCTTTTCCTCTGCCTTGATCTCCTCAAGTTCTTCTTCCGGAAGCGGCGCGCCGGTAAGCAACGCGTGCTCTTTTTCTAATTCCTTGGCGAGCTGATAGAAGGTCCAGTTCTTATTGGTGCTTGTCATGATACATTTTAACGGAATTCCCTCTAAGCCACGATTCTTAATATTAGAGAGCATCAGATCGATCCGCTTATTCAGAGAGAAGTTATGCATTACCATTACTTCCTCGTTCAACGGTTCGAACTTCTCTGCGTCCGGATTCTCCTCCATTCCTTTCACACCTGCCAAGAAGCCTACCGTCTGTCCGATCTGGTCATCCTTGATGATCTTAACACGGATCCCCATCTGCACCATCACATAATTGATCTCGCGCAGTCTTTGTGAATCATTAAATCCATACAATAATACTGTTTCGCCTGTCGGTCTGTGCATTGTTATTGCCTCCTTCTAATTCTGCTTCTCCTTCTTCAGCACTTCCACAAATGGTTTGAATGCCGAAGGGATCGCTATATTCTGATCTAACTCATCCATATCTACCCATGTGAATGGTTCCGCAAGCTTCCTGCACGCAAGATAATACGCGGTCATTCTCCATTCTACATGAGAAAAAATGTGGGTATAATTGTAATTCATCTGCATCTGTTCCGGAGCGGTCTGCCAGTCAGCCGCGGTATCAGCCGCCTGCTGCTTCGACATATGGCCTTCCACATTCGGGAATTCCCATAGTCCCGCAAGCAAGCCTTTGGACTGCCGTTTCCGGACTGCCACCTTATCTCCGCAGGTAAGCACAAATACGGTTTTATCTTCTACTCTCCGGCTTTTTTTCTCATTACGGACCGGATACATATTCCAACTCTGATGCATGCAGGCACCACAGATCGCCGATAACGGACACTCCTCACATTTTGGCGTTCCGTTCGGAACACAGACGGTCGCGCCGATCTCCATCAACGCCTGAGTGGCCATTCCGCAGGATCCCGCCGGATATTCATTCTCCGCCTTATCATCACGATATCCCTTAAGCTCCTGATATACTTCCGCAAGCGCATCCCGTACGGCATTCTTGGTGGATTGTTTATCTATATTGGAATCATCCTCCATGATCCTTGTATAGACACGAAGAACATTGCCATCCACCGCCGGTGTGGGAAGGTCAAAGCAGATGGAACCAATGGCTCCTGCTGTATAATCTCCAATCCCGGCAAGACTCCGGATCTCTTCATAGGTCTGAGGAAATGCGCCGCCATAGTCTTCCATGATGCTAATGGCTGCTTTTTGCAGATTCCTTGCCCGGTTATAATATCCAAGCCCTTCCCAGAGCTTTAACAATCGGTCTTCTTCCACTTCTGCCAGGTGACGAATATCCGGAAGTTCCGCTAAGAACCGCTTATAATAGTCTTTTACGGCTTCCACACGGGTCTGCTGCAGCATGATCTCCGACAGCCAGATATGATATGGATCCTTGTCTTTCCGCCATGGAAGATCTCTTGCATGTTCCGGATACCATATAAGCAGACGGTCAATCATCTGCTTCTTAATTTCTCTGCGCTTATCCAACTCTTCCATAATCATCCGATTCAAATTCCGTATTATAACCTGTCTTCATTTAACGTGATTATTATACATAATATTCCTATTTTCTTCAATCCCCACCGGCACAAAACCTCTATATACTCTTGCCAGCTTGGATAATCGTTCCGCCACCCAGGACCTGATCGCCGCGGTAAAGAACCACCGCCTGACCTTTTGTGATCGCCCGCTGCGGCTCTTGGAACCTGACCCTCGCCTTTCCATTATCAAGGAGCTCTGCCGACGCAGCCTGTGCCTGATGCCGGTATCGCACCTTTGCCTGAATATCCTTTAACACCTGTCCGGCGTTCCTATCCACATCCACCAGCCAGTTCATGTCCTCCGCGATCAGAGTGGAAGAGAACAGATCTTCATTCGCGCCTAATACTACCTGATTCGTCTCCGGAAGTATATCTACTACATAATACGGACTCTCCGCTGCGATTCCAAGCCCCTTTCTCTGACCAATGGTATAAGCATGGTATCCCTTGTGCTTTCCGAGTACATTACCATCCCTGTCGATAAAATCTCCCGGGGCAATGTGAACATCATATACATCTGTCATGAATCGCCTGTAATCGCCATCCGGAATAAAGCAGATATCCTGACTATCCTTCCGATCAGCGTTGATGAAGCCGTGTTCTTCGGCAAGCTTCCTCACTTGATCCTTCGTCATGCCGCCCAGCGGGAATCGGATATGCGCCAGCTGTTCCTTCGGAAGGGAATACAGCACATAGCTCTGATCTTTCGTTCCGTCCATTGCCCGAAGCATACGATATCCGCCTTCAGACTCAACAATTCTGGCATAATGTCCTGTCACGATCAGATCACATCCCATCTGAACCGCTGTCCGGTATAAATGAGCGAACTTCAGATGGCGGTTGCACTCAATGCAGGGATTCGGTGTCCAGCCTTTTAAATAGCTATTTACAAACGGATCCATAACCTTACTCTTGAAATCATCCTGGTAGTTCACAACCTCATATGGGATGTTCAGTTTTTCCGCTATACTTTGCGCATCCCTGATATTATCGGAAGAACAGGAAGACCGGCCGCGATCTTCTCCGCCCGCGTCCACAGAACGATAGGAAGGATCAAAGAGCTGCATCGTAACACCGATACAGTCGTATCCCTGCTCTTTCATCAAGAGAGCCGCCACTGATGAATCCACGCCGCCGCTCATTGCAATCAATGCTTTCTGTGCCATTGCCTTTTATCCTTCCTTTCATATCTGATAATCAATAACTATCTCCCCTATTTTCAAACAGTATCTATCCTTAAGTATCTGAATATACTGTTAATCTACGTACAATTCCATAAAACGCCTGTCATCCCGGATCAGAGACAACAGGCGTCTGCTTTATATCATTTATAATTAGTTTTCAAGCCTTACTATGCCTTTGCGTCCAGCCTACTCTTCCGGCCAGTCTACTCTTCCGTCTTTCCTTCTTCATCAGACTTCGCAGCAACCTCTTCCGCAGACTTCAAAGCAGCTTCTTCCGCTTCCTCTGCTTCACGCTTCGCTTGAATAACCTCTCCCAGATCTTTACCCTGACTCGGCTTACCCTTAAATGCCCATACGAATCCCGCAATCGCGATAATAAGAGATACCACCAGACCTACGATCGGCAATGTCATCGGCATATTTACTTCCTTTAAGACTGTGTCAGTCGTTGCGTTCAGATCCTCATATAAATAAAAGTTCCCATAGTTATCCATAAATACCTTCCGTACAATCGGAGGTGTGGTTTCCGTTGAAAAATTATCAATATCTTCTTTGGTAACCGGAACTTCCAATGCGATCGTTCCGTCATCATTTGCATATACAATATGATATTGAACATTACCATCCTGATCTTCAATCTGGAATCCGGCAGATGCAGGGATCGTAACCTGCCCCTGATCCACAAGTCCTTTCATAAACTGGATGCTGTTCATCAAGATCAACAGACTGAAGATAGCTCCAAATACTCCGATTGCCCCGATAATAGCTCCTATTGCATTTAATTTACGATTTACTTCCATCTTTGTTTGTAACCTGATCCTTTCTTATATTTTCAGAAAACGCGTATTCCAGCATTTCATCCTGTACATATTGCATACACCGGATGATCTCCGGCGAAAATGAACCCGCGCGGCCGGATATGATCATATGATAAGCTTCTGTCGGTCGGCTCCGCTTCCGGTAAAAATGATCTGTCGTAAGAAGATCATATACCTCCGCAACCGATACCACTCTGGCCGCAAACGGTATCTCCTCTCCTTTCAGTCCATTCGGAGCACCGCTTCCATCATATCGCTCATGATGATATCTACAGATCTGTTTACAGTACATCAGCAATTCCTGATCTTCACACTCTGTCAATGTATCGAGTATATCCCCGCCTCTGACCGTGTGCCGCATATAAATCTCCTGTTCCTGCGGAGTTAATGTGCTTTCTTTGTTCAGAATCTCATCCGGTACGGTAATCTTACCCAGATCCTGCAGGGCACAGGCAATCACGATCTTCTCGATCTGTTCATCTGTGATCGTCGGATCCGGCCCATGTTCACGGACTGCCTTTAAGAGAAGCTCCGTATAATATCGGATATGAACCGTATGCTCATGAACATCCGGGTCGCACATCTCCATAATAGCGATCAGTGTGCGTATTCTGTCCGGAATTGCATTATCATTTATTTCCAACGATCACACCTCGCTCATTCATCTCTTATACGGGGTTCCATTTTACTTCAAACAGACATACTAATTTTAATGTAGGAATCCGTATTTGTCAATTTCCGGATACATATATTTTTGGCATTCATCTTGCCTGTCAAGCCGTATCCGGTTTATCCATCAACAGCTTATATAATGTCGGTTCTACATGGAATTCCTTCATAACAGACTCCACCTCCGATATCGCCCGATCTTTGATCCCTTTCGGTGTTAACGGACGCCTGACCGCACGGATCAATATATTCTTCGGTGTATGCTCCATATCAATGAATTCTAGCAGCTGCGTCTTATAGCCCGCGTATTCCAGCATATTCGCCCGGACAGCATCTGTCATCAGTGCCGATAACCGCTCCTTCACAATTCCATATCTTGTAAACAGGGACAACTCATCAGCGGCAATCTGCTGATTAAGCTCATGCTGACAGCACGGAACAGAGAATATCATATCCGCCTTCCACTGAATCGCGTGATACAAGGCATAATCTGTAGCAGTATCGCAGGCATGCAGCGTCAGAACCATGTCAACATCAAAAGGAGTCTGATATTCTCCGATATCGCCGACTTCAAAACGCAGCCGGTTATATCCATACTTCTTCGCGGACGCGTTACATTTTGCGATCACATCTTCCTTTAAGTCCAGACCGATCATTTCAACATCACGTCCCAAGATCTCCGTCAGATAATAATAGACGATAAATGTGAGGTATGATTTGCCGCATCCGAAATCAATAATATGCAGCGTATCTTTTGGTAATTCAGCAGTCTCATCATTGATGATCTCCAGAAAACGATTGATCTGCTTATATTTATCATACATGGCATGAACAACCTTGCCTTCTTTGGTAAAGATGCCCATGTCGATCAAAGGCGGAATTACCTGCCCCTCCTGCAGGAGATACTGCTTTTTACGATTATGCGATGGGGTTCGCTCTGCGGATATCTGCTCATCCGCTTGTAAAGCCCTACCCTGTCCGCTGACCGTATGGTGGCATTCTCCCTTTTTCGATATGAGAATACTGTGTTCTCCGATCTTCGTCCATATATTTATCTGGCGGTAATGTCCTTCCATATCTAAGATACATGCCTTGATCAGATCCTCCGGCTGAATATTCTCATGGAAGACCTGCTTCTCCGTATATCGACTGAACTGATAATAGCCGGCTTTCCACTCAACAACGATCTTCTTGTAGGCGTTCTGCTTCGATGCCGGTTTGCTGATTACCAGTTTCTGTATTCCTTCAGATTCAATTCTTTGTAACCATTCGCTGATTCCTGTCATATCTCTACTCTCACAAACTGAACTCCGGATGATATTGAACATCCATCATTCATTCCACAATAATATCTGCCGTCTGTATCCGGATCACTTGCGCCAGATCCGCATAAGAAAGCTCCACCTGATAACCAATCTTGCCGGCAGAAAAGATAATAGTGTCATAATCCTCCGCAGTCCGATGAATAGTGGTCGGAAATAATTTCTTCATCCCGATCGGCGAACAGCCTCCGTGAATATATCCCGTCAGCGGAAGCAATTCCTTCTGCGGGATCATCTCTATGGATTTCTCGCCTACCGCCTTCGCCGCCTTCTTTAAATCCAATTCTTCCGCAACCGGAATCATGAATATATAATTGGCTTTGGACTTACCCACCGTTACCAGCGTCTTATAGACACGCTCCGGATCCTGTCCCATCAATGCCGCAACTTCCGTACCAACCGTGGTTGGCTGATCCACGTAACAATAGGACTTAAATGATATTTTCTTCTGTGTGAGCAACCGCTCGACATTCGTCTTTTCTTCTTTTTTCATATATTACCCTCATATACATAAGCAAGCTGTTCTCTTGCCACCTCCGCTAACTTCAGAACACTTGCGATCTCTGTCGGCTTCCGGTCCCGATACTGACTTCTTGGGAAGAATCTTGAAATATGAAGAGGAATCTTCTTGTTGTACCGGATCTCCAAGTCATGCACCCATGCACTGAGCTTACGCATCTCTTCCTCCGAATCATTCTCATCGGGAATGATCAGCGTTGTCAGTTCCACATAAGAAGAGGTCAGAGCCTTCTCTATAAATTGCTTTGTAGTATCAAAATCGCCCTTTAAGACATTCCTATAATAATCGGAATTAAAGCATTTCAAATCAATATTCATGGCATCGATAAAGGGAAGCACTTCATCCAGAACCCAATCTTTAACAGAGCCGTTTGTAACCAATACATTCTTCATCCCTTGCTCGTGTACCAGTCTGGCCGTGTCCCGGACATATTCATAACTCATTAACGGCTCATTATAGGTATATGCAATCCCGATATTCCCTTTCGCCTTAAGTTCCAGCGCGATCATTGACAAACGCTCCGGCGAGACATATTCCGACTCCGGTCTCTGTCTTCCGTCTGCCATAGATATACTCACATTTTGGCAAAATGGACATCGAAGATTGCATCCGTAGCTCCCCACGGATAAGATCATAGATCCGGGACAAAAACGGTTCAGGGGTTTCTTCTCGATCGGATCTAAAGCAAGTGATGTGACTTGTCCGTAATTCAGCGATACGATCTTACCATCCCTCATCGTTCTTGTCCGGCACGCGCCAGCCTGTCCTTCTTCTATTATACAATTATGAAAACATATATTGCACCTTACTTGATCTGCCATCCTCACTATTCCCCATCGGAAGACTCTTCCATACTTACTCCCTGTTATTCGTGGAAGAATAGAACTCTTCATCCGTTTCCAGACAAATGGCTCCTAAGCGTCCTCCAAAGAAACAGGCGCCGCAGTCGATCGCGATATGATGATTCTTGCGAAAGATATATCCGGGCTTGTTATTCTCCGGTATCAACTGCGTTGGCGTATGTCCGGTTACCACAAAGATATCATCGTAGTATGCCTTATTATAATCCGGACGTTCCCACACCAGTTCATGGATATCATACTCTGTCAGATCCCGATCCGGTTCAAAGTTGCCTAGCCCGGCATGTACCAGGATATAATCCCGGTCCTTCACAGTCAATTCTTCATATAAGATAAATTCCTCGATATAATCAATAATCTCCTGTCTGCCTTCCATATCCAGTTTGCGGAATTCATCCAAAGTAGTTGCGCAGCCATTATACTGCCAGTTCAGAAGTTTCTCATAGATATTGATATCAAGCTTCGGCAGGCTGTCCTCCGTGATCTCCTTCATCAGAAAACGAAGACAAGTAAGTCCCATATATTCGTGGTTACCGATCATAGGAATGATATTAGGATGCCGCATCATTTCCTGAAGTGCTTTGATCGGATGCGGCCCACGGTCTAATACATCTCCCATAACATACAGAATATCCTGATCCGTAAAATGGATCTTGTCCAGAATTTCCATGAAAGCCTCATATTCTCCATGAATATCCGATAACACATATGTACGCATTTATCATCTCTCCCTATTCCTGCATCAGATAGAATACAAGCTCCAAATAACACCGGTATCGTCAGATCGCTGTGCCCATTATCAAATAGCTTTGCGGTCATTATACCACTATTAGTAGGTCTGTGCATCTTTTAAAAATGGATATGGATTCACGCTGATTTCCGTTCCTGCTTCATCATACATGTAGATTCCCACATGCAGATGCACATCAAACATTCCGGTCGTTCCTTCTTCGCCATAACCGGAATTCCCCATAAAGCCAAGAAGCTGACCGGCAAAGACGGGATCTCCCACATCAAGCCCCGCAGCATAGCTATCCAGATGCGCATAGTAATAATAGATTCCGGAGTCGGCTTCAATTCCGATCCGCCAGCCGCCAAGTGTCAGCCATCCCATATTCCGGATGATTCCGTCCGTCATGCTGACAACCGGGATCTCTCCGGGAATATTTGAAGCAGACATCAGATCGGTTCCTTCATGTCGGCGGCTGCCGCCGAAAGTTCGTTCTCCATACCAGGAATCCACATATGCGACCTGTCCCATATAAGATCTTTCAATCGGAAAGCAACGAATATCTGCCTGTATCTGATTATACTTCATACTGTACTGATCATAGAGCTGGCGGCGAAGTCCGCTTCCCGGATAATGCTTAATATAATCGCCTGCATCCGCCCGGAATCGTTCCAATTCCTCAGAGCCGACCACTTCACGGGATGTGACCAGCAGACTGTCAATGATTCTCCACTCCGCAAGTATTACACAAAGCATAAGTAGTAAAATGATCAGATACGATCGAAGTCGCTGCATAAGCTGCATGTTGCACCTATAACCCATCTATTCGCTTTGCTATCATCCTATGATAAGACCGATCCGTAATATTCCTATGTCCTTTATCTTATCTGCTTTCCTGCTGTCGGGGTTCCAAATTTCCGATCTTTTTTCCGCCGGTTCAGATTACACCTCCCGCAAACTGGGTCATATATAATTCATGATATTTGCCATCTAACGCCAGCAATTCCTCATGTGTTCCGGATTCCACGATCTGTCCCTGATCCATAACCACAATACGGTCCGCATCCTTGATCGTAGATAAGCGATGGGCGATCACAAGACTGGTCCTACCCTTCATCAGCCGAACCATGGCATCCTGAATCCGCTTCTCTGTCCGAGTATCTACATTCGAGGTTGCCTCGTCCAGGATCAGGATCTGCGGCTTTGATACAAAGGCTCTCGCGATCGACAACAGCTGCTGCTGTCCCTGCGATATATTACCGGCATCTGCCATAAGCATAGTATCATACCCTTGCTCCATCCTGCGAATCGTACTGTCCACATGGCACTGCTTCGCGCATTCTATCATCTCTTCGTCCGTAATATCCGGATCGGAGTACTTCAGATTATTCCGGATAGTATCGGCAAACAAGACAGTATCCTGCAGCACGATCGCGGTAGCGTCTCTCAAAGACTTCAGATCGATATCCTGAATGTCCGCGCCGTCGATCCGGATCGTGCCGGAATCCGGCTGATAATACCGCATCAGGAGATTTACAACGGTAGTCTTGCCGCTGCCGGTCGCTCCCACTAACGCCACCTTCTGTCCCGGCTGCACAATAAGTGAGAAATCCTTTAACACCGGTGTTCCCTCCACATAGGAAAAATTCACATGCTCGAACGCAATGACCGCTTCCTCTGACAGGGACTGCATGTCGATCTCACCGCTCGCGTCCTCCAGCGGCGCATCCATGATCCCGAAGACCCGCTCCGCGCCGGCAAGTGCCGTCTGCACCTGTCCCCAGACCTGCGCAATCTCATCAATCGGTCTTCCGAACTGCTTGGCATATACAATAAATGCCGAGATCACGCCGACAGATATAATTCCCTTATATGCAAAATACCCTCCGAATGCCGCTATAATCACAAAGCCGATATTATTGATCAGATTCATTACCGGACCCATACTTCCGCCCAGAATCTCCGCACGGATTCCCACACTGGTAAGTTCATCCGAGATACCGTTGAACTCATCGATTACCTGCTGCTCCTTGCCATAAGCCGCTACCGTACGATAGCTGCCCACCATTTCTTCCACCGTTCCATTTAAACTGCCCAATAATACCTGCCGTTTCAGATACACATTACGCATCGCTTTGGACAGATACTTGGTCGCAAAGACCGTTAGTATCACCGTCGAACAGGACAGAAGCGCAAGCTGCGGACACAAATAGAACATCACAACCACAGTACCCGCAACCGTCAATACTCCGGAAAATAAGGAGCTCAAGGACTGAGAAATGGTAGTGGATATATTCTCTACGTCATTCGTCATCCGGCTCATGATATCCCCATGCGAATGCGTATCCAAATACTTAATCGGGAGATGAACGATATGCGCAAACAGATCCTCCCGCATCCGCTTCACGGTTCCCTGAGAAAGAAGCGCACTTGCCCGCCCCTGCAGATAAGTTCCCAGACAGTTAATGCCATATACGATTCCCATTGCAGCAAGCAGGACCGGAAGATCCGCAAATTCCCGTTCCGTAATGGCGTCGATCGCCCGACTCTGCAGACTCGGTGCCAGAATGCCGCATACCACACCAACAACTACAACAATCAGCAGAAGCAGCACATTCTTCTTCTCAGACGCGAAATAAGTTAGCAGCCGCTTCAGTGTTCCTTTTTTATCCTTCGCCTTCTCAACCTCTCCGCGGTTACGCGGGCCACGCTGTCCGGGCATCCGATAGTCACTGATACTCTTCTTCTGCATCTCAGCCATGACTGACACCTCCCATCTGGGACTCATAGATATCCCGATAGATACTGCTGTCAGATAAAAGCTCATCATGACTGCCGCATGCCGCTATCCTTCCATCCTCCAATACCAGAATCCGGTCTGCATCCCGAACCGATGCTATCCGCTGCGCAATGATGATCTTGGTTATGTCCGGATATTCTGTCTTTAAGCACTGATATAATCTTCCTTCCGTCTTAAGATCCAACGCACTGGTGCTGTCATCTAAGATCAGGATCTCTACGCGCTTTAATACGGCTCTCGCGATGGCAAGTCTCTGCTTCTGCCCGCCGGACAGAGAATAACCGCTCTGCGCCACCTGTGTATCCAAGCCTTCCTCCTTGGAAGCAATGAATTCCATCGCCTGCGCGATCTCCGCAGCCTTCCGGATCTCTTCTTCGGAGCTTTCCGAGTTCCCCCATGCAATATTCTCCCGAATACTCTTCTGCATGATTTCACTTTTTTGTAAAGCAACGGCGATCTTGCCACGAAGCTCGGATAACGGATAATTCCGGACATCCACGCCATCAACCAGTACGCTTCCGGATGTAACATCATAGAAACGTGGAATCAGATTTATCAGACTGGTCTTGCCGCTTCCAGTCATACCGAGAATTCCAATGGTCTCTCCCGGCGCAATCGTCAGATTAATATCATTTAAGATCTCCTCATGTCCTGCATATGCAAAGGAGACATGACGGAATTCCACCTGTCCATGTATCACAATCCGATCATCTTCACGTTTTTCTGTTATCTCTTCTTCCGACTCCGTTGCTCCCTTTCCTTCTGACTCTGTCATCATATCTGCGTCTGACACTGCTATCTTCTCTGTTATTGTCGCTAATGTCATCTCTCCGTCTTGAATCTCCGGCACGGTATCAATGACTTCCTTAAGCCGCTTAGAAGACGCCATTCCCCGTGATATATTCTGGAACATCATACCCAGACGCATCAGGGCATTCAGGATCTGCGTCAGATAAGTAATGGCCGCCATGACATGCCCCGGCTGTACCTCCCATGTCTCTGCCTTCAGCCCACCGATCCATATGATCGCAATGACTGACAGATTCAATATGATATTCATGATCGGATTCATATAATTTAAGAGAAATAAAATGCGAAGCTGTGTCTCAATCAGCTTCTGATTCGCGGTTCCGAACCGCTCCTGCTCCCGTCCCTCCTGATGATACGCCTTAACCACACGGTTGCCGGATACATTCTCCTGCATGACATTATTTACATCATCCAGCCGCTGCTGAAGGATTGTAAAATTCGGTGTAATCTTTGAAAGGAATAGGATGAGAACGACTACAATCAGCGGCATTGCAAGCAGAAGAACAAATCCAAAGGACAGATTCAGTCTCGTCATACAAATGATTCCTCCGATCAGCAATATCATGGTTCTCACATAACCACGGATTACCATCTGCACCATATTCTGAACCTGCGTGACATCATTTGTCACACGCGTAATCAGGGAACCGGTTGTAAAATGATCCGTCTGGGAAAAGGAAAAGTGCATGATTGAAGAGAAGGCATCCTTGCGAACATCATTCCCAAACCGCTGTGCCGCAAGATTCGCAAACACACCAGACAGGATTCCGCACATCGCTCCAACAAAAATAAGACCTATCATCTGTAGGCCTGTATGTATCACAATCTGCAGGTTCCCGACACCCCCGTTATTCAGTCCCAGAACACCATCATCCACGATGGTCGCCATCAGGGAAGGCTGGAACAGATCCATGCCCGCCTCCCCTAACATAAAAAGCGGCGCCAAGAGTGCGAAGAACCAATATTTCTTTAAATACTTCCACATGATAATAACCTCATCTCATTGACTATTATCATTATATCTGAAATATTGTATAAAATCTATTACTTTTTATTCCGGATGCTCCATACTTGCCCGGATCTGGTCAGCGAACATCAGAAATTGATCGGACTTCACCATTGCAATTCCCTGTATTTCATCTCCAAGCACGACCAACTGATCGCCGGAATTAATCCCGAACAGCTTCCTTGCCTTAGCAGGTATGACCACCTGTCCCTTCTCTCCGACCGTTACCACACCGAAAAGATGCTTTCCCTTCGGCGGAATGCCAAGCCCCATATTCTCTACCGATTCAAAGTTGGCAAGATCATCAATAGAGACACCTAAGACTTCTGCCAGAAGTTTGCTCTTATTCAAATCCGGCATGGTATCACCTGCTTCCCATTTGGCAACCGCCTGTCTGGTAACGCCCACCTTCTCTGCCAAATCCTCCTGCGTCAGTCCCTTTATTTTACGAAGTTGAATCAGATTATCCTTGAACATGATCTGCCTCCTTATTCTTCTTAATACCCAAGATTGCCCACCGTAATAGCGGAATACGCGATAGGATCTCATTTAACAGATACCCTCCGGCAAAGGCCGCAAGGATTGTCAGAAGATAGACAATCACCGCTGGCATCGAGGAATCTTTTCCGACAAAGTATGCAAAAGCAGCTGCCGGAAGATAGTGGAAGACATACAAACCGAAGCTTCGCTTATTCATCCATGCTGTAAAGGAATTGCTCCGGTCAAAGAACCGGTTCATGATACCGAGGATCGCCAGACATGCCATCCACAGAAATGCGGTATTTAGGATATTCCGGTTCACAGGTGCATCTCCATAGTTCTCACCGAAGTATATGATCGTATACGCGATACCGAGGATTACAGCGACAACCGCCAACCAGATTGCATGCTTATTCAAGATGGCAATGATCTCATCGTGCGAAAATATATAATAGCCGAGCAGAAAGCAGAATCCGTAGAGTCCGAAGCGGTATACCGTAATAATCGGCATATTGAGGATCTGCGCCGATAAGAAGACCGGGATTACCAGCAGAATCAAGCCGATAATACCGAACTTACTGAACCTGCCTGCTAACGTCCACAAACGATCCTTCTCAATCTTACGGATCAGGACAAGTACTAAGGAGAAGATCCAAAGCATCTGAATATACCACAACGGTCCGGTACCGGAAAGCACCATGATAAAATATAAGATTGGAACCGGAACCGCCTCAAAACTGTCAAACGCGCCGGTCATTGACATACTGACATATCCTAAGATCCATTGGAATACAAACAGTCCGATCGTAGACGGCACTAATAATTTTCTCGTTCTTGTCCTTATGAATTCTTTATGTGAATGCTTCTCCAAATAATATCTTGCACTCATACCGGACACCAGAAACAGAATTACCATAAACCACGGATATACCATATACAGATACGCATCCTGATATTGCACTGCCTGATTTGTGATCGGACCGACTCCTAACGGAATGATCGGTGTGTACATATAGATGGCATGATACAGGACCACCAGAACAACCGTGATCCAACGGATGTTATCCAAGTAATGCTTTCTCCCACTTGTTGAATGATTCATAACTATCCCTACCTTTGCAACTTATTTTAACATGATTATATATCATGGACAAGAATCGTTCTATCAAACAAAGCTAACATTTATAAGAAAATATGCAAATTATAGTTGCGTGGCTGCATCAAATAAATAAAAGAAGCAGATCCTCTCTGCTTCTTCTTTCAATCCTTATATTATGTTCCTTCTGTGATCAATCCTTTTTCCTGCACCACACATGCCATGCCGGAGGCTCCGGAAGCGGTTCTCCATTAATCAGGGCTTTGATCACTCTCCAGTGAATTCCGAGTAACAGACCACATGCAAAGCAGCAGCAGCCAACAAGAATCAGGATCAAACCGGTATTACTTTTACAAGGTTTACTTACATCACATTCTTCAACTTCTTGAAGTTCCTTACAATCTCCCATAATGAAAAGACCTCCTTACTATCATTCACATCCGAACATTGCTACTGATTTTATTATAGATGATAGGTAGGAAAAAAGCAATGAAGACTATGATCAGAATATTCCGTTGCCATTCTTTCCATTCCCCTCAGTCTCTTCATTAGGGACTGTTGCGTCATTCGTTCCATTATCCCGGCTATCTTCTCCGTTGTTCCATCCACCATTCGGATAAGTTCCGTTGTTCCTACCACCTCCCGGATAGGTTCCATTGCTCATTCTTCCGCCGCGTTCTCCGCCGCTGGGTAAGCTTCCGCCGTTTCCATCGTTATCATTCCATCCGCCACCCGGGAACATACCATTATTCATTCCGCCGGGACCACCCATGAATTGGTTGGGAAGGGAATCAACCTCTTCGCCGTTCACGATCACGGTTCCGCCGTTAATCACTCCGGTTCCGTCATAGTCAAAGGTCGAATTACCGGTTACATTCACGGTTCCGCCATTAATAATAATATTACCGTTTGAATCTATACCGTCCGTATCGCCGGCTCCCATTGATACTGTGATATCTCCGCCGTTAATCTCGACTGTCGGAGTATAAGACGATGATTTGTTCGCTGCATTGATACCGTCATCGGAAGCCTGAATATTAACAGTTCCTTCATTGATCTGGATATAAGTTGCTTCAAGCCCTTCAGCTGCAGTGATATCTATGGTTCCGCCATCAATTTCAAGAACTGATTCTGCATGAATACCATCATCCCCGGCCTGAATAGTATAAGTTCCGCCAGCAATATAGATATATCCTAACGTATCATCCTCATCATTTTCCGCATGTAACGCATCCGTGCCGGCTGTCAGATGAAATGTTCCGGCTGCGATCCGGATAGAATCATTTGCTTCAAATGCCTTAGAAGACGCTGTAATCGTATAAGTACCGCCCGTAATCTTCAAATCATCCTTACCAACCACGCCATTGTCCGTAGAATTGATGGTAAGACCTCCGGTTCCATTTAACACCAGATCCGACCTCGAGAAGATCACGCCATCTGTATTCGTGTCGCCATCTGCAGCAAAGCTTCCGGTAACGGATAACGTATTCTCTGTACCCGATGTCGTTACAAATACCTTATCTGCTTCCTTTACATAGATACATGGGAAATCATCATTTGTGATCGACAGATCATTAAGTACCAGCTGCACCTTATCCTCGGATGCCGCCTCCACATAGATCGTTACGTTCTTCGCACTGCCGCTTACAACATAGACACCTTCCGAAGTAATATGAATATCTTCTCCATTTGATACTGTATAATAGACTGCCTCGGACAGATCTGCCATCTGTGTAAGATCCCGGTCTGAGAATAATTCTGAAGTATCTAAGATCGCGCCGTCTGCTGACTGAACAGTTGCAGCAATTGTCTCCTCCGATGAGGAAGAGCCGGAAGAATAGGTTACCGCCGTATTTACATCCTTTGTTTTACTGCCTGATACGTTATGAGATTCCGAATTACTGTTCTTTGCTGCGGAGCACCCTGTTAGTGCGAGCATGGTGCAGGCTCCCACCGTGATCAGGGTTATATGCAATTTGTGATTGTTCTTATACGTTCTTCTCATAGTCAGTCCCTCCTTTTTTTCAAATTCTCACTTCATGATTTTCATATTCACGATGATTCATTTTTCAGTTCCCACGAATCCCTTCGTTGTAATTAATGTAACCGGAAAATATATTCAATTTGTGAGAAAAAAGTGAAAAAAGTGTGAAGACTACTTCAAATTCGGTACCCGCTCCAGCAGGTACGCAAATACCTTCTCCGCATACGCTCTTTTGTTACGAAAATGCAAGACGAACTGCTGCTTGCCCACCTTGATCTGCAGCAGAATATAGTCGATATCCGGTGTCGGCTCCAGCCACTGTACATCCGCCACCTCATCATACGGGATCAACCGCTCACCTTTATGCGTTGTAAGCTTAATATGCTCCTCCGTAAATTCATAAGAGATATCGTACGCCTGCAACCGGAACGATGCCCGCAGAAGATATATTCCGTAGAATGCCGCCATCGCTGCAACGATGATCACAAGGAATTTCATGGACGGCAGACGCCATGCCAGAACAATTCCCAGGATCCCTAAGATCAGAAAAATGAATCCCAATACCCGATATCCAATCCGTGCTGATTTACTTTTTTTCACTGTGTAACTTAAGCCCATATCATTCCCTCAACTCTCTGATTGATCTGTTATTATCTTAATACTATTTATTTTATCTGCTTTCCCTATTATCTCTGTTCTATCTGTTATCCCTTTTGAACCAATTCTTGTATCCTTCCTGCAAGATCTGCACTGACAGTCTTGCTCCCTTTACCATATACCCATCCGAATCCATCACCATCATATCTCGGAAATATATGCAGATGAAAATGTCCGATATCATTAAACCTTCCACCATTTTGCATAATACTGTATCCATCCGGACAGTATATATCCTTCAAAGCAGCCACCAGCTTTTTGGCAACCATACTTAAGTGGGAAAGTACCTCATCCGGTATCTCATCCATATCCAGATAATGGTCTTTCGGAATCAGTAACACATGCCCTTCATTGATGGGGTCCATATCCATAAATACCATTACCAGATCATCTTCATATACGATATCCGTTTTTAGTAATTCCTTATGGCAGAAAATACAGTTTTCTCGAATCTTCTTCATAGCCTGCCTCCTCTATACTTTCCCGATATATGTTCTTCTTATCCTCTTGTCCCTTCTACCTACCGTGCCGTCAATTCCGCTATTGCCACATAATGCAGCACATTAAATTCCTCCGGTGCTTCTTTCTCTAACATCGCCATGTGTTCCGCATCCCACGCCTTTAATGCCTCTTCCGTAAGGGAAGCTCCGACTCCCCGGCATGCCCGCATCCTGCCGTGCCAGCTCTCTCTGGTAAATGGGACCTTCACGTCATATTCCTCTCTTGCCGTAATATCAAAAAGATCGGAATATTCCTCTGGCACCCACATCGGTTTGCGCACTTCTCCGGCACCGTTCCATGTCGGATTATACTTCAAAATGATCTCCTCACTCTTTCCGGCAATCTCATCCTCAAAGGGAAGCCACGCCATATACAGGATCAGGAACTTACCGTTCGGCTTCAATATCTTATGAAGCTTCGGTGCAAGAATCTTGTGATCGGGATACCAGATACATTGACAGGCCGTAACGACATCGAAGGTATCCTCGGGATAGTCAAGCTCTTCTGCCGGACAGGCATAGAATTCAATATCCATATTCTGCGCTTTGGCAAGTATGATTGCCTGCTGAATCTGATTCTCAGACAGATCCGTCCCTGTCCATACGGCCCCGTATGGATACATATTTCTCGGCAGTACACCGGTTCCCGTTCCAAGGTCCAATACTCTCTGACCGTCCTTACATAACCCGCGGTCTGCAATCCTCTGATAAAAGACCGCCGGATAGATATCCCGGTACTTTGCGTAATCCTGTGAAGTTCTTCCCCAGTCGAATGGCTTGCCGCCGTCAATATCTTTCAAACTTTGCATCCAATATACCTCCAAACATAATCTGTCTGTTTTCAGAATGAAATCTCTTTCCAATTATCACAATTTCCTCTAATTATACTCCATCCAGCATAAAATAAAAAGACGAAAGAGTGAATCTTCTCACTCCTTCGTCTTCTCTGCTGCAGCTTCATGCCACACGCGCCGTTTTTCAAGGCTTCTGCTTAGACATATATGATATCATCTCGTCCCGGACCATTGGAAATGATAGTGATTGGGAATCCGATATGCTTCTGCACGAATTCGATATAATTCCGGCAGTTCTCCGGAAGATCTTCATATCGCTTAATGCCGCGGATATCTGTCTTCCAGCCAGGAAGAACTTCCAGTACCGGCTTGGCTTTCTCTAATTTAGAAGTTGTAGGGAATTCCGTTGTTATCTCACCATCGATCTCATAACCGGTACATACCGGAATCTCGTCTAAGTAACCTAAGACATCCAATACGGTAAATGCAACATCTGTTGTTCCCTGGATCCGACAGCCGTATTTGGATGCCACACAGTCAAACCATCCCATACGTCTCGGACGTCCGGTGGTTGCGCCGTACTCTCCTCCATCGCCGCCGCGTCTGCGAAGTTCATCTGCTTCATCGCCAAAGATCTCACTGACAAAGGCTCCGGCTCCGACTGCGCTTGAATAAGCCTTGCACACAGTCACGATCTTCTTGATCTCATACGGTGGAATTCCGGCACCGATCGCGCCGTAACCGGCCAATGTCGATGAAGAGGTTACCATTGGATAGATTCCGTGATCCGGATCCTTTAATGACCCTAACTGTCCTTCCAACAGAATATGCTTGCCGTCCTTGATCGCCTGATAGAGATACGCCGAAGTATCACATACATATGGCTCGATCATTTCCTTATATTCCATCAAGGTTGCAAAGATCTCATCTGCCTTTAGAAGCGGCTGATGATACAGGTACTCCAATAAGATATTCTTCTGAACAAGCACCCGGTCAATCTTCTCCTTTAATGCCTCTTCGTCAAAGAGCTCACTGACCTGAAAACCGATCTTTGCATATTTATCAGAATAAAACGGTGCAATACCCGATTTGGTAGAACCAAAGGATTTGCCGGCCAGTCTTGCTTCCTCATAGGTATCAAATAATACATGATACGGCATTACCATCTGTGCGCGGTCTGATACTAAGATCTTCGGCATCGGCACACCTTTCTCAACAACACTTTTGATCTCGCCAATCAGCTTCGGGATATCCAGTGCCACACCATTCCCGATGATGCTCGTCGTATGATCGTAGAACACACCGGAAGGCAGTGTGTGCAGTGCGAACTTACCATAATTATTGACAATGGTATGTCCTGCATTGGCTCCACCCTGAAACCGTACAATAATATCCGATTCCTGTGCCAGAGTATCCGTGATCTTTCCTTTCCCTTCATCGCCCCAGTTAGCACCAACTATTGCTGTTACCATTTTGTAACCCTCCTTAAATCCTATATCCAGAGCATTTTATGTATCATCTGTATCAAATACAGAGATGCTCCTGATTACTTGATCTGCGCGTCCATTGCCTGCATCCGGCGAGCACGCAAGGACTAGTATAGCTTATCATTATATATAAGTAAAATCAATATATATTATATGTAATATAATCCGTGCTTATATCAATTTATTATTGAAATAGAAAACAGCCGCGTTTCTTGACGAATGTTTTTACCCCATGATACAATATAGGATAACTGCAAGTTCCGGAAATGCTCTTTTCTATTCCGGAGCATTCAAGTAATTCAAAGGAGAGAAATCTATGAAAGCCAACAAAATCATTTTTCCCGTTTGTGTCGGTATCATCGTAGGCATATTGATCGCCTTTACCGTCAATACTCCGGGAGAGGTAGACCCTGAGACTTATACCCCTGCGGTCTACAGTACCATCGGTGCTCTGCTTCCTCCTGTGATCGCCATTGTTCTGGCATTAATCACTAAGGAGGTGTATTCTTCCCTGTTCATCGGAATCGTCTCCGGTGCTGTTCTGTATGCAAACGGCAATGCCGAACTAATGCTTAATACCATGCTGTTCAACGAAGACGGCGGTATGATCTACAAACTGGCAGACAGCTGGAACATGGGTATTATTGTATTTCTGGTCGTACTGGGTATTATGGTCGCTTTAATGAACAAGGTCGGCGGTTCTGCCGCTTTTGGTCAATGGGCGTCTACACATATTAAGACCAGAGTCGGGGCCCAGCTTGCCACCATGGCACTGGGAGTTCTGATCTTTGTCGATGATTATTTTAACTGCTTAACCGTCGGAAGTGTTATGCGTCCGGTAACTGACCGGCACAACGTATCCCGTGCCAAGCTTGCATATCTGATTGACGCGACTGCCGCTCCGGTATGTATCATCGCTCCGATCTCCAGCTGGGCTGCTGCCGTAACCTCATCTGTTCCAGATGATTCTTCTATTAACGGATTCGCAATGTTCCTGAACACAATCCCTTATAATTTCTATGCGCTGACCACACTGCTTATGATCATTCTGATCACAGTACTCAAGGTGGATTTCGGTCCTATGAAGAAGCATGAGGAAAATGCGTTAAAAGGTGATCTGTTCACAACCGAGGCACGTCCATATGGTTCTGTTGATGATGAGATCAAGAATCCGAAAGGTGCCGTGATCGATCTGGTATTGCCGGTTATCGTGCTGATCATCTGCTGTGTCATCGGAATGATCTATACCGGCGGTTTCTTCTCAGGCGTAGGCTTCATAGATGCCTTTGCGGACGCGGACGCTTCCATGGGGCTGGTTCTCGGAAGTGTCGTTACCCTGCTTATTACCTTCTGCTTCTATATGATCCGCGGTGTCATGTCTTTCAAAGAATTCACCGAATGTATCCCGGAAGGCTTCAAGGCAATGGTAGCACCGATCTTGATTCTGACCATGGCATGGACCTTATCCGGAATGACCGGTCTCTTAGGTGCTAAGTTCTATGTCCAGGGATTAGTTGCGGCATCTGCTTCCGCTCTGAATATGTTCCTGCCTGCAATCATATTCGTTGTTGCATTATTCCTCGCATTCTCAACCGGTACAAGCTGGGGAACCTTTGCAATCCTGATCCCGATCGTATGCTCGGTATTCGAAGGACCGGAAAGCTATGAAATGCTCGTTATTTCTATTGCAAGCTGTCTGTCCGGTGCCGTATGCGGCGATCATTGTTCCCCGATCTCCGATACCACGATCATGGCAAGTGCCGGTGCCCATTCCGATCATGTCAACCATGTATCAACACAGCTTCCTTATGCACTTACCGCAGCCGGAGTATCCGCCGTCGGATATCTGATCGCAGGTGTGATTGGCTATTTCACAGAGAATCATCTGGCAATGATCGCAACTCCGGTTACATTGATGATTCTTGCAGCAGTACTGATCATTATTAAAGTCATTACATCCAAGAAGCAGGCCTCTTAACAATACACAAAGCCCCTGTACAGATCTTTATCACTTCCGGTATCTGTACAGGGGCTTTGCTTCTACTCGCTTGCCAACCGCTTCTCTTCCTGCGCCTGGATCTCAGGGAACGCATTCAGCATCGGCTCTATATCTTTCTTCTTCAAGTTACGGTCAATATAATTCTTAGTCAGTTTACGAACTGTTCCGGAAAGTACAATGACACCGATCAGGTTCGGCATCATCATCAAGCCGTTAAAGGTATCTGAGATATCCCACGCAAGGGAAGAAGTCAGGATCGCGCCAAACATGATCGTAATAATATGAATGATCTTGAAAATAATCGTGCTCTTCGTTCCGAAGAGATACTCCCAAGCTTTGGTTCCGTAATGGGACCAGCCAAGCACCGTAGTAAACGCAAATAAGAACATGGCGATGGCAATGAACTTCGATCCGATATGTCCCCATTTGAAGACACTGTCAAATGCTGCACCAACCAATACGGCATCCGAAGCAGCTGTTATCTCGCCGGTCTCAAGATTATAGACACCGGAAGTAAGTACTACCAACGCAGTCATGGTACATACAACGATGGTGTCCGCAAATACTTCGAAGATTCCCCACATTCCCTGCTGAACAGGCTCTACTACATTGGAATTGGAATGAACCATAACAGAAGAACCAAGTCCGGCTTCATTCGAGAATACTCCACGCTTAAAGCCCTGTGTCATAACCGTCTTAACAACAACACCGACACCGCCGCCAAGTGCTGCGATCGGATTGAACGCATTCACGAAGATTGCCTTAAATGCTTCTCCGACATGTGATATATTCACGCCAATAATTACTAAAGAACCGAATACAAACGCGATTACCATGAACGGAACCACCTTTTCCGCAAAGCCGGCAATCCTCTGTAAACCGCCAAGAATAATTAGTGCTGCAAGAGCCATCAGGATCACACCCAGAACAATACTGTATAAAGATACGGCAGAATCCCCTTCTCCCAATACCGTAATAGAGGAAAGAACCGGAATATCGAATGCTTCCGTGATATTAGCCACGATCTTGTTGATCTGTCCCATACTTCCGATACCGAAAGAAGCGAGGATTGCGAATATGGAGAACAGTACCGCAAGAACAGATGAGATCTGCTTACAACCCTTCATCTTGCCCATTCCGTCTTTTATGTAATACATGGCACCGCCGGACCACTCTCCATGCTCGTTCCTGCGGCGATAATAGATACCCAGAATATTCTCGGAATAATTTGTCATCATTCCGAAAAACGCAGCAATCCACATCCAGAATACGGCACCTGCGCCGCCAATATGAATAGCTGCCGCCACTCCGGCAATATTACCGGTACCGATCGTTGCCGCAAGCGCGGTACATAATGCCTGAAACGGCGATATTGCCTTACCGTCTGTATGTGAGATCACTTTCTTATCAAACATACTCCCGATCGTCTTCTTCCACCAATGCTTTAGATGGGATACCTGAAAGAATCCGGTAAGTACCGTCATGGCAACACCGACTGCAATCAGCAGCCATACGCCGACCTTAGTCCATACAAATGTGTTAATGACATCGTTATATTTTGCCAGAGCATCCATAAATGTCAATTCCGTCTCCGCGTCTGATGCCAATATCATTACATAATGCATATCATACCTCCAATTAACGAATGATCCTCGCATATCTTATCTTCGTATATTTTATTTTGCAAGTGTATTATCTATTCATATCATAATACAGCACTTTTTATAAGTTATTCCAATACTATTACAGCCTATGCAAGCTCTGCCGTCCACTCCGAAATGATCTCCAAACATCCGTCTACATCCATATTGAAGACTGCATCCTTCATATCCTTGAACAGCTGATCGCCCTTCTCGCCATATTCATACGGTTCCAGTTCCGACAATAAGGACTCTGCGGAATCAAAATCCAGACCATCCATGGCTTCCGACATCTGGTTTAACGCGCCCTTCAAAGTATCCGGATTATATGGCTCCTTCTCCACCGCTTCTATCTCTTCCTCCGGCTGATTCAAGTCAAAGGCAGCATCCAAATGTTTCTTGAGCTTCGTCCATTCCTTGTCGAAGATTCCCATAACCGCTTCGATCGTCTCCCGCTCCTGATCTCTTGCCGCATATTCCAGCACCTTCGCAAGCGCGGATACATGAGTCGCGCCGATCATGGCAGCGGAACTCTTCATGGAATGTACCTTGATCCGATATGCGTTATAGGCGTCTACATCTCCGGTTTCCATGATATTCTGATACTGTTTCCGAAGCAGTCCGATATCGCCGTCTGCCGCCTTGGAGAGATCCGCAACCACATTTTTCAGAAGCTCCACCTTCTGAAGCTTCAAAAGTGCATAATCCCAATCGATACCTTCTACCTCCGGCAGCTTATCCTTATCCGACTTCACGGACGCATTTCGATCAGAAGCAGCTGCTTCCTTTTCCTTCTTCTTATGTTCTGCCGGCTTCTTCCTCTCATCCGGGATCAGCGTGCCGATCAACTTCTCTAACCGGTCCGGAACGATCGGCTTAGACAGGAAGTCCGTAAATCCTTCTTCCATATACTGCTCTTTTGCACCGGATATTGCATTGGCAGTCAGAACAATCACCGGTGTATCCTTGTTCAGACCGTCCTCCATATCCCGGATCTTGTGGAAGGCCTCTACACCGTCGATATCCGGCATCATATGATCCATAAATATCACATCGTACTTCGTCTTGGCTACCATTACCAGTGACTGCCGTCCACCATCCGCCTCGTCAATCTGACATTCGAAGTCTTTCAATAATTCTTTGAAGACAAAACGGTTCATGGCATTATCATCCACCACCAGCAGCTTCACATCCGGCATGATGTAATTCGTTTCGTAAGAGTATTCCGTCGTACGTTCCCGAATCTTCTGCTCCAGATCGCCGATTGGATTCGCATCCACAACCTCCTGAACCAGAGAGAAATAGAAATCGGATCCTTCTCCATAGACACTCTTCACTTCCAGACGACTTCCCATCAGCTTCAACAGCTGTGTACATATATTGATACCCAGACCGGTTCCTTCAATGCTTCGGTTCCGTTTCTCTTCAATCCGGACAAATGCCTGGAACAGCTTCTCTAAGTCCTCTTCCGCAATTCCGATTCCTGTATCCTTCACAGACGCATACATCCGAACCTTATTGTCCGTTAACCGCACACAGCGAACCGACAGTGTCACACTTCCCTCATGGGTATACTTCACAGCATTGGTAAGCAGATTGATAAGAACCTGACGAATCCGAACATCATCGCCATACAGCTTGCTTGGAATATCCTCGTTAATGTTAATCTTGAACTCCAGCCCCTTACTGTTCGCCCTTGGAGTGATCATATTCACCACATCGTGCACCATGCTTGCTACATCATATTCGACCGGAATAATCTCCATCTTACCGGATTCAATCTTCGAAAGATCCAGAATATCATTAATGATCGAAAGCAGGCTCTGACCCGCAGATTGAATATCCATCGCATATTCACGAATCTCTTCATCATCCGTCTCCCGAAGGATCATCGTATCGAGTCCAAGTACCGTATTGATCGGAGTTCGGATCTCGTGGGACATATTTGCAAGGAAATGAGTCTTCGCTTCATTCGCGGCTTCTGCCTCATTGCGGGCTTCCTCCGCCAGACTCCTTGCTTCCTCCATCGCCTTCGAATGATTGATCAGATCATCCCGCTGACGCTTCTCTTCATCAATCTCCTCTACCGCATAGAGAACAGAAACCACCCTTCCATCCGGATTCCGCTCAGCCACAATGAAACGGGCTCTACGCCAATAGCCAACCACACTTAAGTATTCCATGGTTATCGAATCCGTGTTTTTCAACCGGTCATTCAAGGTATCAAAATCCATGAATTCCAGCATCTCCTTCCGGTTGCTTTCATCGGTCATCTTGCCGATCACTTTCCGGAAAGCATTCTTGGCATCACCGCCCCGATAATCCAGATCGTCCGTCAGATCGATCAAAGAGGTTGATATTTCCTCATAGGTATTCCACTCCAGATCAATACTGTGCATGGATACATAGATTTCGGCAAGTGAATGCAGACTCTGGTTATAATCCTCCGACTGAATCCGGTTCGCCGCCAGCCGCATGGTGAATATAATTACCGCTATCGTTCCTGCCACAGAGAAGAATACAGTCAGTACTATGATTGGAAGAACATCCTTCAGAATATCCCCCATTTCCGTCACAGCCACGGAATACCAGCTTCCTCCAAGATCCTCAATCATGAAGACATATCGATGTCCATTGGCACTGCATACATATGTATTCTGCTGATCCTTCCGAATCTCGGTAACGATTGCTTTACCAAGTGCATCATTGGTATCCAGATAATTCACGCCGACCTGAGAGATATCCGGATGGGCAACCACGGTTCCATCCTGATCTACGATCATTCCAAAGCTGTCTTTACCGAAATCCATCTCACTTAAAATGGTCTGCAAACGATTGGTCCGAAAATCAATCGCAACGACGCTGTCCTGATCCGGCATCAGCTTAGCAACCGTTACCATCGCCTCATTCGTCTGCATATCGATATATGGAGACACATAGATGATCTTGCCGCCTGCGGCCGCTGCCTCCTGATACCAGGGGCGGGATTTCGGATCATAATCTTCATCCGGCTCCCATAAGCTGTCCATATATTCCCCATTAATATAACCATAGAGACCGGTGGTATCCTCTGCCATGACATCGCTGACGATATCTGTCTGTACTCCCATATAACTGACGATCTCATCTTTCGAAGCACCCTCTGCCTGCATATATTCCACATTGCGGGCCAGATTATCCACAGTCTCTTCCGCAACATACAGATATTCTTCTACGGAATCCCGCAACGCCGTTGCCTGAATGATTCCGTCATTCCGCATCTGATTCATGGATAACCGAAGAATTGTCCGGACATTTAGAAAGATGATAGCCAGCACAACGACCGGAAATGCAATATATAAGATCCGCTGCCCCCATGTCATTCTTCGGAAAACTTCAGACAACTGCATTTTCTTTAATTTATCATTCTTATTCATAATCCTATTCCCTTGCAATCTGCGCCTGATACACTTTGTATCAAGTCTATTTACCTGCATTCAGGGCGTAACCCCACAAAATACATAATAGGACAAACCATATTTGCTGTCAAGACAAGAGGGTACAAAAAAGGACAGGAAGCGTGCACTTCCTGCCCGGAGCGTTCTTCATGAAGAACTAATCATCGTTCTCTATAGCATTTACCGGACAACTGTTCTTTGCCTCTTCTGCCGCGCCTTCCTGCTCCTTAGGGACATCTTCTTCGATCGCGGACGCTAATCCGGTATCATTCATATAGAACACCTCAGGACAGATGGAAGTACACAGACCACATCCGATACACAAATCATTTACACGATATTTCATCATTCATTCCTCACTTTTACTGCTATGCACTTTACTATTATAATCAATCATTCCGACATTTATTCAGATCTCATTCAGATATCCCGATCTTCTCCAATACCTCTCCTATATCCCCGTTAATACATACGGATCTATCCTTGATCTCGTCGGGAGCAAATGCCTCTCCGTAATTCAGGCAGGCATAAGTCGCATTCGGCCATTTCTCCGTCATATTCCAGAAATTATACTTAATGATCGTCGGAGTGTTGCCACCCACACCCAGTTCCAGAAGCAGAACCTTCTGATCTTCGATACCGTTCATGAATTCCTCATAATTACCTGCGGCCTCATGCCAGCCTTCATCCTCCACGAAGGTCTCGTCCGCCCGCAGATTCATGGACATTGGCTCGCCGCATACCGGACAGTACGGGATCAATTCCGAAGGAACCGTCATGGCGATCGACGAAAAATCACTTCCTCCGTTCTCATGTTCAGGAACAAGAAGCTCTGCATTCTCTCCAATCGTAAATCCCTGAGCAAGTACCATCTTGATCACTTTTTCTTTGTTATTATAGGTACGCTTGTGGCATGGACAGCTGCATTGCCAAAGCCCATAATCTCCCTGTGTATAGAAGATCCGTTTCTTGGCAAATCCCGCCTTCTGGAATTGATGATCCACGTTAGTCGTCAGAACAAAATAATCCTTCTTCGGCGGATTAGACAGATTGCCTTTTTCTCTTCCGTCAATCATTGCAAACAGTGTATCATACACCGGCTTAGGTGCCATCATATACCGGTTGATATAGATGTATCTGCTCCAATATGCCCACTGCTCTTCTAAGGTCCGGAACGGATAAAAACCGCCCGAATACATATCATTCAAATGATATTTATCCTTAAAATCACCAAAATACTTATGAAAACGTTCGCCGGAATAGATGAAACCCGCAGAAGTTGACAGACCGGCTCCCGCACCAATGATCACGATCTCACTTTCGTCTATCGCAGTCCTTAACCGCGTAATTCCATCAGGCGTATCAAAAGATACAAAACGGTTTCTATTCATCTGCTGTACCTCCTATTCTGTCATTGATTCTAGTGTATCATTTTACCACTACATTGCCAACCGGGACTTCCGTTTCCGGTATCATTTCCTTTCCTTCAGCTTAGCAAATAATCCCATATATAACTCCTCTGTCCTGAAGCCACGGTTACTTCATAGCCTTTTCCATTAACGATGTATAGCTGTCGACTACATCATAAACAACATTATCATTGGATATAGCCTTAAAATGCTCCCTCGCACAGTGAATTTTAAATTCCTCAATTAACCGAAGCTGCATAGATTTTGAAGATCCTTTTGTTTCTGCGACAAAGTATATATGTTTAACCTTGCCTTCATTAAATGCAATTGCCCAGTCCGGATTATACTTACCGACAGGAGTGGAGATATAGAATCTATCCGGGAGCTTTACATATACAGCAACATCAGCATTGACATCAAGTTCTTCCGCAAAACGACGTTCATTGGCAGAATCATATATAACATAATCATATAAATGCTTCTGTGTTTTCAAAGCATTCACATCCAGTTTCCCCTTAATTGTCGGGTCCGTAAAAATATCCGTGCCGTATCGTTCATCCAGAATATCATATGTAATATGTTCAATGATAATCGCAGCTTTCTGATCATTGATCAATTGAGCCGCCTTAATAATAAAATCTTCCGGATTCTCTTTAAACTGATCAAACACAAATGGTTGAATTCCAGTTAAAATTGCTACAACCGTCTTGCGTGTAAGACCTGTATCATCCACCAGTTTCCCAATCAGATCGTATTTCACATCTGTATTGACAACGGATAACAACTCGTGATTCTCTGTCACCCGCTTTACAAACGACGACCCGTCAGTCAGATTATCTCTTGAATCAATAGATTCCATTACTCCTGTCTCGATCTGAAAGCAGATTTTTGCTACCCGAAGCTTAGCATCCAAAGCTTCAATGGACTTCCTAATCAGTTCCTCCGGGTCGAAATCTACTTCATATATTGTCTTGATGTTAATCTTTGACCAAAGAGCTTGAAACTCTTTACTGTTCAACTTTTCAGAATCCACATGCAGCTCAACATTATTACTACGTGCATTCTCGGGCTGTACTACCCTGCCATCATAAACGGAATTAATAATATCGATCACATCAGACGAATAATCCTTCGCATCATCCGCAATCACTATCGCTCCGTTCGCCTTATCCTCATAATATTTATCTGTTAGTTCTCCTACCTTATCAATATATCCGTTAGTAATCAGATCAAATAGAATGGCTGACGCAACATCACCAGTTATTACCTGTGAGTTTCCCGAAGTATCCTTGACTACACGATCAACAAACAGTTCTCTGGTAACTCTCTTAGGTCTGTAAGCAACAGCTTCGGCAATTTCTGATTGCAGCCCCTTGGCAAAGGAATCATAGCTTTCGCTTGCGATTACCGTCAGAACATTTACATTGTGAACATCACTGCCAAGTGCATTGACATCCATTCGTTCACCATTCTGATTGACACACAAACGAAGCCCGCGTCCAACCTCTTGTCGTTTACGAACATCACTGCTGCTCTGCTTCAATGTACAGATCTGAAATACATTTGGATTATCCCATCCTTCTCGCAGAGCCGAATGAGAGAAAATGAATCTCACTGGTGACCTTATGGGATCTCTGTCCAATAGAAGTTCTTTGTTCTTCATAATCAGTTCATATGCGCTTACATCATCGGAAATACTCTCTTTTCTCCCCACCTTGGAGTTAATCATCTTACCTTTTCCATCAACCGAGAAATACCCTGCATGTGTCTTTTCGACAGAGATTGCATTCAAATATTTCCAATAATCATCTTCGACCGAATCCGAATGCCAACTGTCAAGAATATCCTTGTATTCTTCTTCAAACATAGTGGCATATTTTCCATTCACCGGCTGATTTGCATCATCATACTCACGATAATTGGCAACCTCATCTATAAAAAACAAAGACAGCACCTTAATACCCTTATAGAATAACTGTTGTTCTCTCTGCAGATGTGAAAGAATCGTCTCCCGGATTTGAATCCTACGAAGTTGATCTTCATCTAGTGCGCCAAGCACATCTCCGGCATATAGCTTTATTCCGTTAATGAATTCTATAGAATCATCTCGCCCATCAATTTGACTGACTACAAAACCGTTCTTATATTCCTCAAGACCATTGGAATGATAATAAAGATTGTAACCTTCTTTGATAATTCTACTTGTTTTCTTCAGTTGTCCTCCTGCCGTTTTCATCTCAAATTGAAGAGAAGCTGTCGGATTCCCTTTTGACAAATTGATACTCTCCAGATACAGATAGCTGTTCGATGCAGTACTGCCGGTTTCTGTTATACCTTTTACTGCAATCTTTTTAACAAGATGCTTATTGTATGCTTCCATGGCATCAAGACGATAAACCATATTATAGATACTGTCACTTTTGTGAGTTGCCGAATACCGAAGAGTGATCATCGGATTGAACTGTTTGATATTTTCCTTGGTCTGCTTTCCCTCTACCGATTGAGGTTCATCAATAATCATAATGGGATTTGTCTGAGCAATAATATCGATAGGTCTTCGAGAGCGGAACTCATCCAATTTCATGTATATTCTTCTAGCATCCTTGCCTTTCGCATTGAACGCTTGGGAATTAATAATCATTACATTAATAGAACTATCCGATGCGAATCTGTCAATCTCCGTCAACCGGGAAGAGTTATAGATAAAAAAACGTATCTTCTTTCCGTATTCTTCCGCAAAATGCTCCTGTGTCATTTCAAAAGATTTGTACACGCCTTCACGAATGGCAATACTGGGAACAACAATAATATATTTGCTCCATCCATATGCTCTGTTCAGCTCATACATTGTCTTAATATAAGTATATGTCTTACCAACACCGGTTTCCATCTCTATTGTTAGATTAAAACCGTTATCTCTGCCCTCCAATTTCTCTGAAGGAACAATCTGATTCGCACGCTGTATTTTTTGAAGATGCTCCAAGATAAGCTGATCACTTAACTCGGGAACTATTATCTGATTACACCAGCCTGTGAAATCAATCTCATCTGTCATACTACGCTGGTAATACCCAGTATCCATATCTATTCTGTAAGTCGGAGTCAGATATGGCTGACCCGCAAAAACATCAACGACCGCCTTTGCCGCATCAGCTTGAAATTTCTGGTGTTTGTACTGCATTTTCATCACAGGCATCTCCTTACATAACTTTAACTCTTGTATCAGGTGATACCACCTTAAATAATTCAACTACATTAATTTTATCCGGACTATTTCTGAAACAGCTGTCTCTGAATACTGCTCTTAAAGGCTGCCTTTTTGCTATCATCTTAAATATTGAATCCGGTATATCTTCATCAAAACATGCAATCAGATCTCCGTTGTTATATGTATGAATAGTATACCCATCTATACATTCCGACATATGCCGCATCGTCAAAGGCAGTCCCCAGTCCAATAAACACCCAAACAATAGATCAAGATCACTTCGATCTTCTTTAATATTTGATTCGAGCAATGGCAAAAGAGACTGATCCATATCTGAAGGCGAGTAATATATATCCTTCATATTGGAATCATCTGCTCTAAACACTCTTACTCCCAAATCTATCTTATCTCCAGCTTTTTTCATTTGATCCGAAACAGCCTTTATCCGCGCCAGTCCAATCTGACTGATCGTATGATATCCCTTCTTAAAAGCATCTGATTTTTCATCGCATGCTTCATCAATTTGTACCATAATATATTTTCTGTTTCCGCCATCTTCGGAATTAAGCTGCATGACCGCATGAGCAGTACTGCATGAGCCCGCAAAAAAATCCAAAATGATACTATCCTTCTTCGTAGCCAATTCCAAACAGAATTTTAATAATCCAAGAGGCTTAGGAGTATCAAATATTACCCTGTCTCCAAAAATAGCTTTTAATTCTCTTGTAGCCTCCTGATTGGATGCCAGGTTATCTAGCCATGTATTAGCTAATTGTCCTTCCTCCATCTTCTCACTCAAAAATAGCTTGTATCTTGGCTTTCCATCGCCGCCTTTTGGGAAAACCAGTCTGTTATCAGCTAACAAGGCATAATATGTCTCTTGCTTGAATCGCCATTCCTCTGTAATTTCCTTCCCGGTCGGAGTTACTACCGTATATACGGAGCCTCCTTTATTTGTACAGGGCATCGTCTTATACGGTCCCCTTGGATCATCATCCGGATTCCTATACTCATTTTCATCAATACTCGCCCTCACTTTATTAAGAATATCTCCATTCCTTTTTGAATATATAAAGACATATTCATGAATAGGCGAAATGTTCTTAGACAAATTAGCCTGACTATCTCTTCTCTTTCTGACACACTGAGCTATAAAATTACTCTCTCCGAATACTTCATCACATATTTTTCGCATATTCGCCTGCTCATTATCATCCAAAGAAATAAAGATAACCCCCTCATCTGCCAATAGATTTCGGGCAAGAAGTAATCTGGAATAAATCATAGAACACCAATCCGAGTGAAAGCGTCCGTTTGAATTCGTATTTTTAAATAATCTGTTCTCGGATTCGTCTCGAATTCCGATCATTTCTTCATATTCCCGCGAATCTATACGGTAATTGTCCGAATAAATAAAATCCTCTCCGGTATTATACGGAGGATCAATATAGATCATCTGAATCGCACCCAAATAACTTTCTTGCAGCAGCTTAAGTACTGTCAGATTATCTCCCTCAATGAACAAATTCTCCGTCGTATCCCAATCTATGCTTCGATCGAGTTCCGGACGCAGAGTTGAACGAGTCGGGCTGCAGGCCTCCATAAAAGCTCTCTTTTTCCCTACCCATGTAAACTCATATTTTTCATCATCTTCTGATATGTCCTCACCCAGAATTCTTCTTAAAGCATCAAAATCGATTTTCTTGTTCACTTTGTCTCCTTCTGTCCTGTATTCGGTAACACAGCAGGGAAACAGCTTTCCGATCAATTCCACATTCTTCTCCCGGATATCTGATGTTTCCAATCGCATCTTATCCATATAATTACTCCTCCATTATCATTTAACCATTACTTCGAAACTCCAAAATACAAATTCAACATATTATCCATTGTTTTATAGTCCGTTACTAATGTTTTATAATTATCGATCTGACTTAATGTTCCTCGTCTGGTCCTTGTTCCTCTTAACACCAGATTTTTTGTCCTTATTTCTTCTTCTGTAATATATCCAACCAATATTATTCTATTACCATCGGACCACTTACAATAATAACAAAGGATCACACATTCTTTACCTTCTCTTTCATTCTGAACCACCGGATATAAAAAATCCCAATTTAATTGCGGAATTTTTTTGGTTTCTGCAGTCTTAACATCCGCGCGGAAATAATTACCGGTTTTGTTATCTATTATTTTAATATCATATTTGTCATAGAAATACTCTTGCACATATTCAACTTCATGTTCTGTGCATATATTATTCCGAACGGCATATACAATACGTTCAATATCAAATTCATCCGACCAGCGGCGTATATTGATTATACCATTATATTGTTTACATAAATAATTAATCACAGCAGTTTCGGATACATACCCCAAAAAGAAATCATTTTCCGTTATAGTAAACTTATCATATGCTCGATTATTGCTTTTTAAATACTCCTTTATACAGTTTCTGAATTGAGCTGCTGCCATGGCTTTTTTTTCCAAATCTTCTGTTACATTCATAATCTCTATCATAAATCATTTCCTCCTATCGTTTTTTTTCATATATTGATCATCAAGTTAATCATATGCTTACTCGAGATAGCAAAACAGCAGATTCTACATGTGTCGTCATTCCTTTGTAAACACACATCTTCTATGTCGTCTTGGGGTAAAAAACACATATCTTCATTGTAATTCAACAGGTCGTCATGAGTGTTCATTTTCACATCACTCCTCTCCTGTTATTGATTGCATTTAATATGTTTCTTATATTTTGTTCTGGCTTCTTCTATTACCTGATCATCCATACCTTTTAGTACAAATGTCACTCGATATGGATCAACCACGCCATCCTGACCTATGCCACCGACGATTACCTTTTCAACAATACTTTCAAATACAGACCGGTCAAA
>JAFUAW010000108.1 GCA_017460485.1 Lachnospiraceae bacterium
TCTGCTGGCACCGGGGATCATGAAGATCCATACGGCGTCCGGAGAGATCAAGGAGGCGGCTCTGATGGAAGGCTTCTCGGAGATTCTGGCGGATCGGGTAACGATTCTCGCCGAGGTCGTGGAATGGCCGGATGAGATTGATATTAATCGTGCCAAGGAAGCGCAGATCCGTGCTGAACGGAGACTGCAGAGCGCGGAAGGTGATATGAACCGTGCCGAGCTTGCTTTGAAGCGGGCACTGGTACGTCAGATGGTGGCAAGGATTAAATAATAAGAGTGATTCAGCCCGGTTTCTTTTAACAGGAAAGAGACCGGGCTGATTTGGCATAATGAAAGGGCGAAAATCAATGAGTACATTATTGGCATATGATCAATTGCATAACATTCGGGATCTGGGCGGAGAGCAGACGATGGATGGACGGAAGATTGTAAGCGGCAGGCTGATCCGCTGCGGGCATCTGGCGGAATTATCGGAGGAGGATAAGATGAAGCTTGCCTCTTTGGTTGATACGATCGTTGACCTTCGGACAGCCGGAGAGCGAGATGAAAAGCCGGATCTTAAGATAGAAGGGGCAGAGTATTATCATATACCGATTATGGACAGCCTGACGGCCGGGATCACCCGAGAGGAGGAGGCAGATCAAAGCGTCTTTGCCAGACTGCTTTTGAAGCCAAAAGAAGCCAAGGAATATATGTGTGAGATGTACCGTGCCTTTGCAAGAACTGATTCTGCAATAGCGCAGTATGGAAGATTCTTGCGCATTCTGATGCAGGATCATAGGAAAGCGGTCTTGTGGCATTGTACCGCTGGTAAGGACCGTGCCGGGATCGGTGCGGCAATTCTTGAGGAGATTCTGGGCGTTCCGCGTGAGGATATCATTGCGGATTATCTGACTACGAATATTTATTTACAGGCTGATATTGCCTTTCTGACGGAATTCGTGAAGAAACAGGCGGGAACAGACAGTGGTCTGGCAGATGAATCCCTGCGATATTTATTTGGCGCGGAGCGGGAATATATCGAGGTCTTTTATAAGACATTAGAAGAAAAATACGGAGAATACGAATGCTTTGTCAGAGAGGGGCTTCATATATCCGAAGAAGAGAAGATATGGCTGAAGTCGGTCTATCTGAGTTAGAGAAAACTATCAGACTATTCCTGCTTTCAGTGTGGTTGAATTCTTGACATCCTATATTTTAAATGGGATAATTTTACTATTGATAGAGATGATCACTAAGGATCAGAATGGATTGTAAGAATCGGGAGGTAATGCAATGAGAAAAGGAAAACGTTATGCTGCACTGGTAATCAGCATCGTTCTTACTGCTTCAACATTTGCAGGTGGGAATGTAAGCGCGTTCGCTGTAGATGTGCCGGATGAAAGTAGTTATGAAGTGGTTTCAGAAGAAGGAATCTCTGAAGAAAGTGACTTAGAATTGAATAAAAATGAATCCGATGATTTGTCATCAGAAGAGATTGCTGATGCCGTTACAACAGAAGCAGCTGTGTTGGAAGCAGAGAACACCGAAGAGCCAGAAACAGCTGTGACAGAGGAAGAGGACACCGAAGAGCCGGAAACAGCTGTGACAGAGGAAGAGGACACCGAAGAGCCGGAAACAGCTGTGACAGAGACAGAGGACACCGAAGAGCCGGAAACAGCTGTGACAGAGACAGACGATACAGAAGAGACGGAGATTGCGGAAGCTGAGGATGATTCTGATGAAGTTCCGGAAGCGCATTCGGTTGTTGTCAGAATGCCAGAGGACGAAGTGATAGGGCCGGCTCCGGGTGAAGAAGGTATGACTGCAATTGCGCCGTTTCAGTTTGAACAGCTGTTAGACAATACTGAATCGCATGCCCGTGTGACAGCATCATCTTCTCAAAGCGGAACAGAGGGTAATCTGAAGTGGAGTTTCTCAAATGGAATTTTGACAATCTCAGGCAAAGGGGAAATGTCCACGTATGGATCTGAAAGACCGGGATGGGAAACATATAAGAGCGACATTACAGAGGTTGTTATTAAATCAGGAGTTACAACCATAGGAAGAACTGCCTTTGCAGAATATTGGAATATTGAAAAAGTAACAATACCGAATAGTGTAACTATGATTGATTATGCTGCTTTTGCAGATTGTTATGCGCTTACGACCATTTCTGGTGGAAACAAAGTGAAAACGATTGCTTCCTATGCATTTCAAAGTGCATCTTTTACAGAATTTAAGATTAGCTCTTCTTTGTCCAGTCTAGATGGTCTGGCGTTTTATAATTGTAATAATTTGATGAAATTCACTGGAGGAAGCAGTACTTACAAGGTTAGTGATGGTATTGTATATACGGATAACGGCAAGACTTTATTCAAGGTTCCTGCCGCAAAGAGCGGAGCGTACAAGATTCCATCAACGGTTACTGCAATTGCTGATTATGCATTTTTGCCAAATAATGGTCTGACATCGATTACGATTTCAAATAAAGTGAAGAAAATCGGCATCTCGGCATTTCAGAATTGTACTGCGCTTCAATCCATCGTAATACCGGATTCTGTTACTGAGGTCGGCAATTTTACGTTCTATGGATGCTCATCATTAAAGACAGTCAAATTCGGTAAAGGATTGAAATCTACCTCCTACCGGATGTTCCAATATTGCACTACTTTGGAGACCATTGATTTCGGGGGGTTGGAAGAGCTTTTTGCCCAGACATTTATCTATTGTAACTCTTTGAAAAAGATAACTCTCTCTTCACAGCTCAAGGCGATAGGGACAGGTAATTTTGCGGAGTGCGCATCCCTTGAAAGTGTTGTCTTCAATGCGGATGTTGATTGTGTTTCGTATCAGTGCTTCCTTAATTGTCATAATTTAAAATCTGTATCAATAAAAAAAGGAATCAAATATATATATGCTGCTGCGTTTTACGGAACAGACAAGTTAGCGGCTGTTACGCTTCCGGAAACTATCGCGCATTCCTATGATTACGCTTTTTCAACGAACACCAAGATTACGAATAAGAATAAAAAGCTGGTACGATATGGAACCAATGGCTATTATCTAGTGGACCAAGTTAGTATTGCAGGAACGGCTGATTACCAGAAGGCATATGAAATTCTGAATCTGGTTAATAAGGAACGAGCCGCTCAGGGACTTGGTAAGCTGTACATGGATCAGGATCTTCTGAATGCAGCCATGCAGCGTGCTGCCGAGACTTCTATTCTTTTTTCGCATACCAGACCGGACAGTACATCCTGTTTCACAGCCTGTGATAAGATGATGGCCGAGAACATTGCGTATGGTCAGAGTACGGCATCGTCTGTTATGAACAGCTGGATGAATTCAGAGGGACATAAAGCAAATATTCTGAATGAAAATGAGAAGTCGATTGGAATCGGATGCTTTATTCATAATGGAAATATATTCTGGGTACAGTGTTTTGGTACGAACAGTCTGACCGCCAACTGTAAGAAACCATCTAATGCATCCAAGACTTATACAGTAAAGTTATATTTTGAAGAGTTTCAAGATTATGTTGCACCGGGAACTTTCTTCTTCGGTGTACGGGAGACTTATGATTATGAATTTGAAATCCGCTTGGATAAGACTGCTATTGCTTCTAAGGAAACAGCAAGTGCCAAGCTTTATGTGAATAATCCGGGAATATCCGGACTTAAAGCAGAGCTAAAGAATACAAATCTGACATGGAAGAGTTCCGATACCAATGTTGCAACTGTATCATCAAGTGCAAAGATTACCGGTAAAACAGCGGGTACTGCTAAGATCACATGTACGGTGAAAAATGGAAGCGGCAGAACCGCATCCCAGATAATTACCGTCAAGCAGATTGTAACAGGTGATGAGCAGATTCGTAACTTTGTAACCCGTCTATATAATAAGTGTTTAGGCAGAACCCCGGATTCGTCGGGTATGGAACATTGGGTTTCTCTGTTAAAAAATAAGCAGATAAGCGGGGCAGAGACTGCTTACAGATTTGTGTTCAGTGTGGAATACCAGAACAAAAAAACTACTGATGAAGCCTACGTAGATATGCTTTATTCAGTATTCATGGATCGATCCGCAGATGCGGGTGGTAAGGCACACTGGTTGGACTGCCTTCAAAATGGATTGTCCAGGGAATATGTATTCCGTGGATTTGCGATGTCTCAGGAATATACAAATATATGTTCCGCTTACGGAATTGAACGAGGATCGGTTACATTGACGCAGCCAAGAGACCAAAATCCGAGACTTACTGCATATGTAAACCGTATGTATACGAAAGCTCTTGGACGTAATGGTGAAGAAGATGGATTGAATCACTGGTGCAGGACGATTCAGACGGGTGTCAGAACACCGGAAGGAGTTGCGGAAGCATTTATTCTTTCTGATGAATTCAAGAAAAAGAATTTGAATGATGAAGAATATGTTAAAGTATTGTATAGAACATTTATGGGAAGAGAATATGATCAGGCTGGTCTTGAACATTGGAAAGGTGAGCTGAACCGAGGATGCTCTCGGGAGGAGATTCTACATCGATTTGCAACCTCCAAGGAGTTCAAAGAGATTCAAGCGTCTTTTGGGTTATAGGCATTTTAGAGCAGATGAAGAATCAGTATAATCGTGTGTATAATTATTGCTGATTGGTCAATACTTCATATAGGTTCGCAGATGATTGCGGATTAATATGGAGTATGAAAGGAAATCAGATATGAAATTAAAACACGGCGGTAAGCTGATTCTTCTCTCGCTTATATGGCTGGCAGTAATCTTGCAGGTACTTATTAATCGGGATCTTCACCATGAGGAACCCATTGTTGAGGCATTCAGCAGCAGCGAAATGATTCCGGTGGAAGGAATGATCAGCTGTTATGGAGAATTCGGAGAGATGAAGCTGGCAAAGGTTACGAAGGAAACTATGCTTGTCAATTTGGCAAAGAAACTGGGAATCACGGATGGTTACGAAATTACGGACAGTTCCGGTAACGGTTATCAGGAAATGACACTTACCAAGAACGGTAAATATGGTACTACTACATTGCAGATTGTAAGTATAGAAACGGAGAATGTCTTGGGAGAACAGGTCACCCGGCAGAATATACTATGTGATATCAAGGTCTATAATGATCTGAGTTACACTTCTGAATGTAAGGATACATTAGAGACGATCTACACGGAGCTTGGAATGAAGCCTTCTGTCAATATCTATTATAAAGGTCGAACAGAAGGAATGATTAGCAAGAACCGGCAGGATGAGATCACAAAAACTCTGCTCTCCATTCTGCATGCGGAAGAGGTCGAACGCATAGAAAATGATAACTATACAACAATCTATGCCTATACTCCGCGATTTGAAGAACACATTACGCAAAACGGGAAAGATATTAATGTAAATCTTGCATACACGTATCATGAATCAGAGAATATGACCTATATTCATCTGGCAGTACCATATATTGCTCAGTCATATTGATTAATCTAACCGGAACTGTATTGAAAATGTTATGCAATAAGATTCTTAAGGAATATTCATAAGAGGAAATAATGGCAAAGCATAAGCACCAACCAAACGGATCAAAAAAGAATAGTCGTAAGAAACGCAGAGAGGAGATTCTGAAGCAGCAAAAACGCCGGGCTCTTCAGGAGAAGCGGCAGGAATTGGATGCTGTAAAAGTGTCAGGATTACAGTCGATTAACGATAATTCCAGTTCGAAAATGAATGATCAGAAAGATCAGCCGGTAAAGTCCGAAGAAGATTATCCGTCGGAGGAACCGTATCAGCTTAAATTATCTGTCGGAGATAAGGACAAGAAAAAAAGCAAGGGCTTATTTCCATATTCTACTGTATTGTATTTCATGGGACTGATGATCTATTATGAGCTATTGTTCCACGGCTTCTTTTTCGGATTGGGGAATGGCAATACTTTTCGTATTCTTCTGATTTCTATTATACTTGGTGGATGTGTTGGTCTGTTTACCGGATTATTCCCGAAGGTTGTGAATCATATTTTGACGATAGTGGGAACGCTGATCATATCTGTGATCTTCATGATTCAATTCTTATATCACGCTGTCTTTCAGAATTTCTGCGCGTTTTTCGGACTACTCAAATACACGAATCAGGCGGCGGATAATTTTGATGTCGTACTGCTCAACATGAAGCAGCACTGGGTCATGATGATCCTTTGGGTGCTGCCGATTATTTTAGTATCCGTCTTTTCCTATAAGCTGTTAAATTATAGCCGGAGATCATGGAAATACAGCTTGATTCTGCTTGGATCGGTGCTGTTCCTGTACATAGGCGGTGTCGTCAGCATGAAGCTCTGGGAGTCGGAACCCTCCGGTGCGTATGAGATGTACCGCTATTATTCTTCCGTAGACATGACAGTGGAAAAATTAGGTGTTATGGAAACGCTTGCAGTGGATGTCAGACAGGGGATTGCGGGAGCGATCGGACAGGATGACGGTGTCCTGTTCTATGCGTCTTCGGACGAATCAGGCTTATCCGGTAAGCAGAATACAGGAAACGCTGCCAATGGATCGAATGGAAATGACACAGAGAACACTACGGAGAACGGACAGAATCTGACAGAGGAACCGGATACGGAGGAAATGACGACCGAAGAGGTAACGGAGGCTCCGATCGATACCTCTCCGAATGTGATGGAGATTAATTTTGATGAGATTGCAGGTACATCCGGCAATCAGACTATTGTATCTTTGTGTGAATATTTTGAGAACCTGGCACCTACAAACCGTAATGAATATACCGGATATTTCAAGGACTTTAATGTGATCCAGATCTCGGCAGAGGGCTTTTCCGGCTATGCCTTGGAGACGGATCTGTTCCCAACCTTGTCAATGATGGCGGAAAAGGGCTTTGTCTTTGATAATTATTATTCACCGCTGTGGTATGGTTCTACCCTGGGTGGGGAATATGCGAACCTGATGGGTAGCATGCCGAAGAATGGAGGTTATCTATCCTTAAGTCATGGCGCGGCAAATGGCAATACATTTTTATTCTCTCTTGGAAACCAATTAAAATCACTGGGCTATGAGACTTATGCTTTTCACAATAATTCTTATACCTATTATGACCGGAATCTGACACATCCGGCACTGGGATATACCTGGATCGCGAATGGGACGGGTCTGGAAGCGCAGACTAATGAATATGGTACGGTACTGTGGCCACAGTCCGATCTGGTCATGATTCAGGATACCTTTGATGAATATACTGCCAAGGAACCATTTCATCTCTATTATATGACAGTCAGCGGGCACGTGGTATACAGCTTCGGCGGCAATGCCATGAGCCAGAAGAACCGGGAGATTGTGGAGGATCTTGCGTACAGCGAAACGACCAAGGCCTATCTTGCTTGTCAATATGAATTGGAGAAGGCGATGGAGGAGTTGGTTATGCAGCTGAAGGCGCATGACCTGTATGAGAATACCGTTGTGATCCTGACCGGTGATCATGTACCGTATAACAATATGGAGATTCTGGATGAACTGGCAGGCAGAGATCTGGAGGATACCTTTGAATCCTATAAGAGTACGCTGATCATCTGGTCTGGTGCGATGGAGCATCCGATCCATGTAGATAAGGTGTGCAGTAGTATTGATATTCTTCCGACGGTGTCCAACCTTCTGGGATTGGAATATGATTCCCGTCTGCTGATCGGACAGGATATTCTGTCGGATAGTGAAGGGCTGGTCCTCTTTGCAGACCGGAGTTTTATCACCGATTGTTATGCGTATAGTGCGGGCAGGGGAATGGTAGTATCCGATTCCAACGTGGAGATCAGTGACGAGGAATTAGAGGAGAAACGGGCATTTGTCTCGAACAAATTCACGGCGGCCGACGCCATCACGCAGTATGATTTCTATAAATACATATTGCCATATAAGAAGTACGCATCGGCATTCGAACAAGCAGAATAACTTTACAATCCTACAGATTCAAGGTATACTATTCTATATAATTGCGTAAAGAAATATTATTTTCAACGCAGGTATCTAAGATCTTATAATGGGTTATAAGTATAAGGAGGGCAAGAACATGGATTCACAACCAATGAAAGTATATTCCCAGTATAGCAATCTAATCTCAGTCAATATCTATCCGGGACATTTTGCAACGAATCACTCTCATATCAATTATTATATGGATATGACGAATCTGAAGACAAGACTGAGTATGGCACAGGCGGCTGCTAAGAGTATTGTGAGCGAGTATGTTACCAGCACCATCGTGGATACCATCGTATGTATGGATGGAACGGAGATCATCGGAGCATATCTGGCAGAAGAGCTTACCAATGCCGGATTTATGTCCATGAATGCCCATCAGACGATCTACATCCTGTCTCCGGAGATCAATTCTGTGGGACAGCTGGTATTCCGTGATAATATGGTGCCGATGATTCGGAATAAGCATGTACTGCTTCTGCTGGCAACGGCTACGACCGGTATGACAGTTGACCGCGCAGTTGAATGTATTCAATATTATGGGGGATCTGTTGCTGGAATCTCCGCATTATTCTCAGCAACCCCTGAGATCAACGGTCACGAGATCCGGTCGATCTTTGATAAGGACAATTTTCCGGAATATCAGACCTATCCACATCATGAATGTCCATATTGCAAAGCAGGGCAGAAGCTGGATGCGATCGTGAACAGTTACGGATATATGAAGTTATAATATCCTGTGAGCCGGAATTACAAGAAAGGTGGCAAGAAGCCTCCAAGAAGGCCGGAACCGTTACGATTACCTGTACGGCGAAGGATGGAAGTAAAGTGAAAGCGACTTGTAAAGTAAAGGTAACCAAATAAGATGTCTTTATTTGTATTCGCGCGCCAGTTCTTCAAATACCGGAATAGATCGCTCGACCTTCTCAGTAGGAACACAGTAGGAGATACGGAAATGTCCCGGAACTCCGAAAGAATCGCTAGGAACCAGAAGAAGATCGTGCTTCTTAGCCGTCTCACAGAAGGCGGCAGCATTGTCTTCTAAGGCCTTCGGGAACATGTAGAAGGTTCCGCCCGGTTCAACGATCTCATAACCAATCCTGGTCAGCTCCCGATACAGGATCGTCTTATTCGCTTCATAGACAGACAGATCCGAGGTCAGATCAAGAACTCTTGCAACTGCCAGCTGGATCAGGGATGGTGGGCAGTTATGTCCGATTCCTCGGGAGATCTGTCCACACATATCTACAATCTTCGCAGCATCCTTACATGCAGGATTCACGGCAATATATCCGATACGCTCTCCCGGGAGAGACAGGGATTTACTGAAGGAATAACAGGTAATGGTATTCTCATAGTGTGCCGCAACAAATGGAGCATCCACGCCCGCAAATACAATCTCACGATACGGTTCATCGGATATGATATAGATATCATGACCATATTCTTTGGATTTTTCTGTCAGAACAGCAGCTAGGCGGTCAATGGTAGCCGTAGAGTATACAATACCGGAAGGATTGTTCGGAGTATTGATAAGTACAGCCATGGTCTTAGGAGTGATCATTTGCTCAAAAGCTTCAAAGTTGATCTGGAAGCTTGTGATGTCTGCCGGTACTACCTTAAGCACAGCTCCGGTTTCATTGATGTAATAATAGTATTCCGGGAAGAACGGAGCGAAGGTAATGATCTCATCTCCCGGTACAGTTACCGCACGGGCAGCATGCGCAATGGCACCTGCGGCACCGACAGTCATGAAGATGTCATCCATTGTATAGTTCAGACCAAAGCGTGATCTCAAAGAGTCGGCAACTGCCTGTCTTACGGATGGAATTCCGAGACTCTGGCTATATCCATGCAGAGCAACCGGATCGGTATTCTTGATCAGATCGATCATGGCGTCACTGAATTCCTGCGGAGCTGGAACGCTCGGATTCCCCAGACTGTAATCAAATACATTCTCATATCCTACTTCTTTGGCACGCTTGGTTCCATAATCAAATAATTCGCGGATTGCGGATTTCTTGCTCGTCATATCCAAAAAGTGTTGTGATAACATGGTAATCTCCTTTTCTATCATTGTTTCCTAATGAAATAATTAAAGTCCGCTGCAGAAAGTTGTTCTTATATACCATGGATGGCATGGGACGCTATATAGAAATTATATAATATAAGAGTTCCTGCGGATATCATAGTTGATTGTATCGCGAATGCAGAAAGAATGCAATATAAATACTTTGCCGGAATCGGAATTCATGGTATATAATAACAGTGAAAGCAACTGTTGCAATGCATATTCGGAGGTTGAGAATATGGAATCAAATCATCATACAAATCAGATCTCTTCCGGGAGCAAGGGCATCCGTCTGACTACGCTGTGTTATCTTGAGCAGGACGGAAAGTATCTGATGCTTTACAGAAACAAAAAGGAAGGCGACCAGTCGGAGGGAAAATATTTGGGAGTCGGCGGCAAGCTGGAGCGGGGAGAGAGCCCGGAGGAATGCGCACTCAGAGAAATCCGTGAGGAGACTGGATTCGAGGTTTCTGATCTTACATTTCGCGGAATTGTTACATTCATATCCGATGTATGGGAGCATGAATTGATGTTTTTATATTCGGCGGGCAGATGGACGGGAACCTTGCGGATGAATTGTTCGGAGGGAGAACTGCTCTGGGTACCGAAGGAACAGGTACTGTCGCTTCCGGCATGGCAGGGAGATAAGTATTTTCTGAGAAAACTACTGGATGGAGATTATGATATCCATCTGAAGCTGGTCTATGAAGGAGAACAACTTGCGGAAGCTTATGATAATGGAAGCAGGATTGTAATCTGAATATACAGAATGAATATAGAAGATTGTGAATGAATGCACAGTTCTATAAAAGATTCCGTATCTGATAAATATAGGATAAAATGGACTTAGACAATGGAAGGTTCTGAATATCATGGGTTCTGTCATATATTATAGTAATGTTGGCGATAAGGATTGATTATGAGATTTTCCGGATATCGACATGGACTTCGAAGGATGAGATGGCATTCTGCATGGAGTATCTGTGCTGAATGGCTCTGGCTGATAGGATATATATGGATCATGGGAAGTGCTCTGACGGGCTGTCGGAAAGAGGCGGCCGAGACCATTGCGATCGAATATTCTATGTGCGAGTCCGGGCAGCTGCCCCGGGAATTATCGGCCATCATAGAGTCCAAGAAGGATCAGCCGTTCCGGTTAAGCTATCGGACGAGTCAGTATACTTATATTGTTATAGGATACGGAATGCAGCCGCGGGGAGGCTGTCAGGTTGTAGTAGAGGACCTGTACGAGCAGGACGGGATGATCTATATTACTACGAATCTGATTGGCGAACGTGGTGAGCAGGTACGGCTCGATGAGATAACTTATCCATATGCGGCAGTTCGGATAGAGGCTACAGACCAGACGGTGGTTTATCGGTAACAGGCGGCTTGCGGCGGATTAAGTTACAAAATATCTTGTTTTTTCAACATTAATATGCTAGTATTTAATATATATGTGAATTTGGTTTGATACAGGATATAGTTACATGGAGTTTGCAAGTATAGTGAGGATAAGGAGGAGTTGTAGCATGGGCGAAGGACATAAGAACGAGGGTGGTTTTAGTCTGGCAAAGGGAAGCACTTCTATTCTTAAAGGAGTTGATCCTAACGATATCGGAACAACAGGTGTCTTATATACCAATCATACCGGACAGACAGGAATGCTGAGCGGCAGTGTTGAACCAAATGTATATAATACGGAGTATAATTACGAAAAGGCACATCCTTCCAAGAGTGATTCTAAGATCGGTAAGATTCTTGTGATCGGCCTTGTAGTTGTATTGATCGTAATTGCGGTTGTAGCTGCAATTGCTTATTTCAAGAGCAGTGGTGCTCTTGGATAAGAGATCGAATATGTGTTAAAAGGCGTACAATGCACAGATTGTACGCTTTTTTATGCGCGTTCCCCGAGGCAAGCAGACATGCTTGCATGGATATTTGCCGAGGGGCGCGACATCGAGTAGGGGATATTATCCCCTACTTAATTAAGCCAGGCGGAGGCGTAACACCGAATGGTTAGTGTAGGAGGACAAACAATAATGAACATGGAACAAAAATCAGTAAATGCAATTCGGGTATTGGCAGCAGATACCATTCAGAAGGCGAATTCCGGGCATCCGGGACTGCCGCTTGGCTCAGCCGCAATGGCATATGAATTATGGACGAAGCATATGAAGCATAACCCTGCGGATCCGAAATGGGTGAATCGGGATCGTTTTATTCTGTCGGGAGGACATGGTTCTGCCTTGTTATATTCATTACTTCATTTGTTCGGATATGGTCTTACCATGGATGATATGAAGCAGTTTCGTCAGCTGAATTCCCTGACACCGGGACATCCGGAATACGGACATACGGTCGGTGTTGAGGCGACGACCGGACCGCTGGGTGCCGGAATGGCGATGGCAGTTGGCATGGCAATGGCAGAGAATCATTTGGCGGCGACCTTTAACAAAGAAGGATATCCGGTCGTAGATCATTATACCTTTGTATTAGGCGGAGACGGATGTATGATGGAAGGCATCTCTTACGAAGCATTTTCTCTTGCCGGAACACTGGGACTTGGTAAATTGATCGTCTTATATGATTCAAATAATATCTCTATCGAAGGAGATACCAATATCGCATTTCGTGAGAATGTACAGCAGAGATTCCAGGCATTCGGATTCCAGACCTTGTATGTGGAGGATGGTAATGATCTGGAAGCAATCGGCAAGGCTATTGAAGAGGCCAAGGCAGATACAACCCGTCCGTCGATGATCGAGATCAAGACTAAGATCGGATATGGCTGTCCTGCAAAGGAAGGTAAAGCATCTGCACATGGCGAGCCTCTTGGCGTTGAGAATGTTGCCGCGCTTCGTGAGAATCTGGGCTGGGAGATTGCGGAGAGCTTCACGATTCCGCAGGATGTGTATGATCATTTTAAGGAGTATTCTGATCAGAATGTGAAGGCGGAAGATGAATGGAATACTCTCTTTGCGGAATACACAGCCAAGTTCCCGGAAATGAAAGAATTATGGGATGAATATTATGATGAGGATCGCGGACAACTGCTCTATGATCTGGAAGATTTCTGGAGTATTCCGGAGAAGGCGGAAGCAACCCGGAATCTGTCGGGCAGCCGTATCAATGTTATGAAAGAAGTGCTTCCGAATCTGTTCGGCGGAGCTGCGGATCTGGCACCTTCTACAAAAACGAACATGAAGGATGAGGGAGATTATTCCAAGGAGAATCCTTTGGGCAAGAATCTGCATTTTGGAATCCGTGAGATCGCAATGGCAGCGATCGGCAACGGAATTGCGCTTCATGGAGGATTGCGGCCGTATGTCTCTACTTTCTTTGTATTCTCTGATTATGTGAAGCCGATGGCGAGATTGTCCGCATTGATGGGACTACCTTTGACATATGTATTGACACATGACAGTATCGGCGTTGGAGAAGATGGTCCGACACATGAACCGATCGAACAGCTGGCAATGCTCAGAGCACTTCCGAATTTTAATGTATTTCGTCCGGCAGATGCAACAGAGACATCTGCGGCTTGGTATTATGCAATGACAGTTAAGGATGCGCCGACTGCTCTGGTACTGTCCAGACAGAATCTGCCGCAGCTTGATGGTTCAAGCCGGGATGCATTAAAGGGTGGTTATATTATTGAGGATTCTGAGAAAGAGACACCGGATGCCATCATAATTGCTTCGGGTTCTGAGGTACAGCTTGGTGTGGAAGCCAGAAAGATCCTTGCCGGAGAAGGCATTGATATCCGGGTTGTCAGCATGCCGTGTATGGATGTATATGAGCAGCAGCCGGAGGAATATAAAGAACGGATCCTGCCGAAGAATGTTCGCGCCAGAGTCGCAGTTGAGGCACTGTCTGACTTCGGATGGGGCAAATATGTAGGCTTGGACGGAGAGATCGTCTCCATGCATGGATTTGGCGCGTCAGCACCAGGAAGCGTGATCTTTGAGCATTTTGGCATCACGACGGATGCAGTAATACAGGCAGTCAGAAAGACTTTGAAATAATAAGATTCTGATAAGGAAATACAAATGAAAAAGAGGCTGTTGCTTGAATTGTGATTATTCACATCGAAAGCAACAGCCTCTTTTTGCGTCTGATCATAACTCCGCTAATGTCTGCAGAGCGTTTCGTTTAATAATTGGTGTAAAATGTTCTGCCATATAGTATGGCATTGCATATGTGGTCTTGATCTTAGAACCATATTCGCTTAACGTGTTGCATACCAGATTGAATTCATCTGCCGTGTGCATGGACTGATTCAGGATCAGATAGTATCTGGTATCCATTGGATTCTTGAATAAGGTATTCTCTCCATCATAGATGCCGATCAGCTGGGTAGCGGCCGAGGTAACATTGTGAAGCGATAAGAACATGAAAATGCGATAGATATCGTAGTTCTCGCTATTCTTGGTTACCTTAGGTGCCGATGCGGATAAGGATTGGAACTCGCCTGAACCGGTTCCGCTGCCATGAGAAGCTGTAAGCCCCATGCTTGCCGCATTCCGTACTGCTTCCAGATTCTCTACGATATTACCGAGTACATCGAAGATATTGGCGGCGTTATTACTGTTGCCGGATTCTGAATCTTCTGATCTGTGTCCTCCGGCAGGCTCGGCATAGAGATCCGAATCATCGGCAGAATCTTCTTCCGGATCTTCGAACTCATCCATATCTCCGAATTCATCCATATCCTCAACATCGTCATATTCATCGGACTCGTAATCGGAATTACGGGTGAATCTTGAGAACCTGGTATCCAATTCTTCTGGATCCTCGACTTTTGTAATAATCAGGATCAGGCAGTCCGGATTCACAGGTATCGCTTCTATCATCAATGGAATATCCCCAACTTCAAAACCAACATCATCGGATGCTTTCTGCATCATATCGCGAAACAGTGCCTTGGCACGATCTGTACCATAAGCGAGTTCCTGTAGTCTGACATGATGTTCTGCAAGATCAGATTTACTAAGTGTACAGCGAATTTGATTCTCATTTAATTTTTCAATCTTCATAGAATCAGCTCCTCTCTTAAGGAAGGGTCACAGCAGTAACTTGACTGTGACAAGTTGGAAATTCTCCAACATTCTTAAGTATGATCTTTTGTATATCTAGTTTAACACAAAAAAACGAGTTGTAAAGAGGATTTCGAAGGTATTTTTGTAAATATTTGAAATATCCATTAAAAAAATGTTGATTTTTGTCAAATTTTAGGTTATAGTATTACCAGAGATTAGCCAAATCTAAGCAAAGGAGGTAAGAAAAGTAAAATCCTGACCAATTCTGGTATTCTAAGGGGTTTCATGTCAGATATCTATCATCTAACAGAATCATTTATCGGCAAGATCTCGAATTCCAATTATTATTATCATAATCACTCCGGAATTATAAATGTCTCACAATGTTTATAATACTTTTGATGTTATTTATGTTATTTGCATCTATTATGCGAAATCTTCTTATTCCCTATGCCGCAAGAATAGGAGATGCGTCATGAACCGGAGTTGGATGTATAAGGGGGTGAGCGATGGAAATACGCAGTGTTCTCTTATGAATGGCATTTTGATATGAAATATATTCATATCCATATCATTTAATATAACCTAAAATAAGTAAATTACTCAAAGATATAAGCTATTATATGCAACTTTTTTGAACACGGTATGTTGCGGCAGATGTCGGCCCATGGCATCTGCCGTTTTTTGGTATAATAGGAATCGATAAGATGCTATTCGGATGTATTCAGGTAGGTTCGTATTCCTGAAGCAATGGCAAATGCCATGATCTCCTGATATTCTTCCGAGGATAACAGCGCGCATTCCGACGGACAGGACAGAAAGCCGCATTCGACCAAGATGGAAGGACAACTGACATTTTTCAGTATATAATAGGAATCATTGGCTTTGTGAGTTCGATGATCATTCGGATCTGCCAGTTCGACAATAGCGGATTGGACGCAGGATGCCAGATATTCGCTGTGATCGGAGGTATGGTAATAGAAGACCTGAGCACCACGGACATCCGGAGACGGATAACTGTTCTGATGGATGCTGATCATCAGATCCGGCCTGGTCTCTTCAATGAATGTGATCCGATTACGCATATCCTTCTGTTTTTTGCCTGAATCGGTCTCGGAACAGAGGCTGATATCCGAATCTCTGGTCATATATACAATACAATCCTGTGCTTCCAGATAATTCTTAAGCTTTAACGCGATCGCCAGATTGACATCTTTTTCGAGAATCTGATCAGCGGAGACTTTTCCCGGATCATAGCCGCCGTGTCCGGGATCAATAACGATCACGGATGACGCGCGTCTGGTTGTGATCACATTGAGATAGGGGATTCGGAGAAGTCCGATGATGAGCAGGGCAATTACCAGTGCCCCGGTCAGGATCGGGACGATATGAGGGATATTGCGGTTTGACATAGGTCACCTGAAAACGGAGATTATTATAGTATATTCTTTTATTTATGGTTAGATGCACTTTTTCCGAAAATATGCTATGATAAGTAACATATGATAAGTTAGGAGTTCATTATGGATACAAGATATGTAACGATAGATCCTGCGCAGGCAGGGAGAGAAGACTGCGAAGAGCTTCGGGAAGCGTCCCGTATTCTTCAGGCAGGAGGTCTGGTGGCATTTCCGACAGAGACCGTATACGGTCTGGGAGGTAATGCTCTTGACGCAGATGCTTCCCGGAAAATATATGCGGCAAAAGGCAGACCGTCAGATAATCCGTTGATCATTCATATAGCAGAGACGGAACAGGTTAAGGAGATTGCTGTTCATATTACGGAGAAAGCAGAACAGTTGATGGATGTGTTCTGGCCGGGTCCTCTGACATTGATCTTCCGTAAGAAGGAGCTGGTTCCGGATAGCACTACGGGGGGACTTAAGACTGTTGCCGTCCGAATGCCGTCACATCCGGTTGCTTATGAATTAATCAGTCGTTCCGGGATTATGATCGCGGCACCGAGTGCCAACAGCTCGGGAAGACCGAGTCCGACCTGCGCGGCACATGTCCGGGAGGATCTGGATGGGAAGATTGATATGCTGATCGATGGCGGCGCATGTAAATATGGTATTGAATCAACAATCGTAGACATGACGGGAGAGGTTCCGACCATTCTTCGTCCCGGATATATTACGAAGGAAATGCTGGAAGAGGTAATCGGTCCGGTAGCTTATGATGAGGCACTTTCGGATCCTTCGGCTCCACCCAAAGCTCCGGGAATGAAATATACACATTATGCTCCGAAGGGCGAGCTTACAATCGTGGAAGCAGGAGACGGGGCATCGGAGCAAGATGTTATATGCCGGATCAACCAACTGGCGGAAGAACGCAGACAGCAGGGATATCGGACGGGGATTCTTGCCACCGCAAAGAATGCCGTTTACTATCGGGCAGATGAAGTTCTTACTTTGGGAGAGAGAGAGGATGAATGGATGATATCGGCGAATCTATACCGCTGTTTGCGGGACTTTGACGAACGGGGAGTCGAATATATCTATTCGGAGTCCTTTCGCAGCGAAGGGCTTGGCAGGGCGATCATGAACCGTCTGCTGAAAGCTGCGGGACACCGTGTACTTCTGGTCTGACCGGGATGCGGGAGCAGAAGAGGGAACCGGAATCCGGTAATATAATTAGAATCGTAAAATGGAGTATATACTATGGATCAGAGATTGATATTGGCTTCCGCCTCTCCACGACGGACGGAGCTTCTGACACAGGCAGGGTATTCCTTTGAGGTAATACCATCTCAGGTTGAGGAGATCATAACGAAAACCAGACCATCGGATGTGGTTATGGAACTTGCGGCTCAGAAAGCGCAGGATGTGGCGAGGAATCATGAAGATGCCATTGTGATCGGGGCAGATACGATTGTGGCCTATGAGGATCAGATCCTCGGCAAGCCGGCATCCGCTTTGGATGCAGTGAATATGTTGAAGATGCTTCAAGGAAAGGTACATCAGGTCTATACCGGTGTCAGTATTCTCTGTCCGGCGAAGAATATCCGGCACACATTTGCAGAAAAGACAGAAGTAGAATTCTATCCGATGACAGAGGAAGAGATTCAGGCATACGTTCATACCGGAGATTGTATGGATAAGGCGGGAGCATACGGTATTCAGACAGCATTCTGTGTCTATGTCCGTCAGATCCGCGGCGATTACAATAATGTTGTCGGTCTTCCGGTTGCCAGATTATATCAGGAATTAAAAAAGATAACCGGTCAGAGGTAACAGATATGTATATTCGTAAACTGGAGCTAAAGCATTTTGGAAAATATCTTGCGCAGACTTTGGACTTGCATAAAGGGATCAATGTGATCTACGGACCGAATGAGGCGGGCAAGACGACCATTAAGGATTATATCCTAGGAATCTGGTATGGGATGAAGATGAAGAGGGATCGTCCCGGAAGACTCTCGGAGTATACCCGTTACCGGCCGTTTGATCAAGAGCAATATGATGGATCCATGACGATCGTACAGGGAGACCGGGTGTATGAAGTGGAGCGGTATTTTGACAAAGAAGCTCCGGATACAATTACTGTATGGGAGATGAACGATGAGAAGGACAAAAAAGCGTTAGAATTCCTTCCCGGTGGCGAACTTCCTGTTGATATTACAGGAATGGAAAAAAAGCTGTTCTTGAATACTCTTTGCTTTGCGGGAGACGGTGCTGTATATTCTTCTCATTTGTGGGAATATGAGCGGGATGCTTGGAAGACTGATTCTGATGGTTCTTCATCTGAGAAAGCTTCATCTGCGGGTGCTTCTTCCGACACTGGCAGCCGATCGGCAGATACTCCGGGGAGGAAAAAAGGATTAGCCGGTTTATATGATCTGTTACGCCTGACACCGGAACAGAAGAGACAGATGGATCCTCAACTTAAGCAAATCCTTAGTGTGATCAAGGTATTATTTGTATTCGGATTATTTGCTCTTATGATCCTGATCATATATATACTTCCGATATCCGCGCATTACAAATTATGGTTAATCGTTATTGCGATGGCAGTCATAATCTATATATGGGTCCGCAGTATCCTGCGCAGTCTGCCGATCTCATTTGGTAAGAAAAAAAGCAAGGGGAAGGGAAATGGGCAGAAGACTGACGGAGATACCGATACATTTGATGATGCTCATGTGAGAGAGGAGCTTTCGGAACAGGCATCTGCCATTGCAAAGTGTCTGACAGCAGGAGCGTATACGGATGTCAAGCTGGATGATCATCTGCGGCTTGCAGTGAATAAAGACGGAAGTTATGTTGATCCCGGTTATCTCAGTCTGGGAGCGCGGCAGCAGATCTATCTTGCCGTTCGTCTGGCGGTTGCAAAGAATCTGGTAAAAGAGGGAATGGTAAGTTCAGTAAGTCAGCTTCCGCCCATATTGTTAGATGATGTCTTCGGTGCTTATGATGATGAGAGGATGAAGGCAGCGATACAGTATCTTGCGGAATATGATTGCGAACAGATCATTCTTCTGACACATGAGAAGCGGATTAGAGAGCTTATGAAAGAGCTAGATATTGACCATCATTTTATCGAATTGTGATTTGCAAATAAGAGTATCCAATACTTATCATTCTAAGGTTCATAATATAAAGTGATCAGCAGGGGCTGTGTATAACGATTCGATACACAGCTCCTGCTGATTGACATTATCCCTCGTAATTATCAGAGATTGTATGATTTACTTTGTATTCCTCTATTCTGTGATGGATCCGTCCGGTCTGATCCAGAATATCGCTGATGGAAGCATCATGGTTCAGATGATCGATCAGCAGGGCAATATACTTGCTTAAGTCTGCAGATGCATACCACTCGCGGGATAACAGCTCCGGCGGCTGATAGGTCAGATTTGTTGTAATGATCTTGGAGATCGTTCCGTCTTTGTAGCATTGGTCAAAGGCATCCAGACCATTGGTGAACAGACCGAAGGTTGACATGCAGAATACCCGTCCCGCGCCGCGTTTTTTCATATGGCGGGCAACGTCCAGCATGCTTTCTCCCGAGGAGATCATATCATCAATGATGATGACATCCTTGCCTTCTACGGAATCTCCCAAGAATTCGTGAGCAACGATCGGATTCCGGCCATTAACAACTCTTGTATAATCCCGGCGCTTGTAGAACATTCCGACATCAACGCCCAGCATGTTCGCGAGGAAGATCGCGCGGTGCATGGCTCCCTCATCCGGGGAGATTACCATCATATGATCCTTATCGATCTCTAAGTCGTTCGTAGAACGAAGCAAGGTCTTAATGAATTGGTAGGTTGGGCGGATATTTTCAAATCCGCTCATTGGGATCGCGTTCTGTACACGAGGATCATGCGCGTCAAAGGTAATGATATTCTCAACGCCCAAGTTGACAAGCTCCTGCAGCATCATAGCACAGTCTAAGGATTCCCGGCTGCTCCGCTTATGCTGACGGCTCTCATAGAGAAATGGCATGATCACGGTCAATTTCCGGTATTTTCCGGTTGCTGACGCGATAATACGCTTTAAATCAGAATAATGATCGTCTGGTGACATCGGAGCCGGCTTACCGCTGATATTATAAGTCAGACTGTGATTCATAACATCGATCAGAATATACAGATCCGTACCGCGGACAGATTCATGAAGCTCTCCCTTTGCTTCGCCGGAACCGAATCTCGGACAGGCAAAATCGATCAGATAAGAGTCTCTTTCGTATCCATGGAATACGATCGTGGATTTGTGTTCATTCTGTCTGGCAGCTCTCCATTTTACAAGATATTGATCTACCTTGTTTCCTAGCTCTGCGCAGCCTTCCATGGCAATGATCCCAAGCCGGCCCACAGGGATAGTTTCTAATTTGCTATCATCAGGCATGATTCTTTCCTCCGTATGGTATATGATATGTTGTGTTATATAGAAAGCATTTATGCTTTTATATCTTGATATAGTTTCTTTCGTTTGGCGAGACGGATATCTTCGCCGTAGATCTGCAGGATCAGATAGCTGTCATAGATCCTGGACGAGATCCTCTCACTGTAATGCTCAGTAATCTGCTGCAGTGACAGATTGGTGGATATGATCGTAGCCTTGCGGTTCAACAACCGGTTATTGATCAGGTCATACAGATGGGCGTTCGTAAAGCCGTTCGTGAATTCCGTTCCCAGATCATCAATGATCAGAACATCACAATCTGCAAGAGCCTGATAGAAGATCCGGCTGCCTTCGATCTGATCCCGATTCATAACAACATCCGCGATCTGGTCAAATAAGGAACCGGCGGAAGAGTAAAGCACCGTATATCCCCGATCCAATAATTCTTTGGCTGTGCAATTGGTCAGAAATGTCTTGCCGACTCCGGTCGTTCCCTGAAAGAGCAGGTTCCCCTTTGATGTAGTCTCGCCGGTAAAATAAGATGAGACTCCTTGTATATAGCTTTTCAGTGCAAGACGTACATTCTCGATATTCTCTCGTGGCGAGAGCTTATGCTTGCCGTCCGGCTGTGTACTGTAATATTCAATATGGAAATTATCAAAATTATCCTGTTCCGTATTCTTGGCAAGATTCGAGCGGTCATAGAACTGTCGGATGATCCGTTTCTTCATGCATTCACAGGTCTCATTGCCTACGGAACCGGTATCCTTGCAGATGGAGCAGGTATAGATCGGTTCCAGATAGTCCTTCGGATAACCATATTCCTGCAGCAGCCGGTATTTTTCCTCAATCAGCAGTCGGGATTGTGTCTTTAAGTCCTCTTCATCCACAGACTCTTCGTTCAGTTTGGCAAGTGCCGCATCAATGGACAGATCCCGGATCTTACCGTCGATCTCCTCTATTTGCGGGATCTTTTCATGGATCTCGTCGACCCGGTCATCATGCAGTTGGCGGTTGTGAAAGCGGATATCTTCATATTCACGCTGGATTTCACTCATATCGGAGAATACAGCCATTGTTGGTTACCTCTTGTGATTCTGACTTAAGTATTTTCTGAGATCTTTCTGACCTCGTCAATAAAGAAATCTTCTAATTCCTGATTATCATATTCCCTTTGGTCAAAATGATTAAAGGAAAGATTGGCTACTTTGCCGCTGCCGGCAGGATTCCCGTCAGCCGTTTTCTTATCGGCGGAAGCCTTTTTCTGTGCTTCATGCGCTTCATCCAGCCGCTTGATATCTTCTAAGGTTCGTACATGATTCTCATACCAGTTCGACAGGGTACCGTTGATATACCGGAAACTGATCTTATTATTGGCACTTGCCCGCTGGCAGGCTTCAATAATGATATCCTGCTGGAATGCGTAATCATATTTCCACTTATTGATATAGCCGAGCTCCGTCGGAGTGAGTACCCGTGACAGCCCCAGTTCTTTGGAAATGGCATTGTTCAGAGCACGGTAGGCGGAATTCTCATCCTTTGCCTGCTGTGCTGTATGAATCCCCCGCTCATACCAGTCAATGGCTACCTTTTCCATATATCGGTGCGAGGTGTGCTCAATGGATGCGCAGTACTCGATCAGATATTCCAGAAGATCGGCCGGGAATTCCAATTGTTCATATATGTATAGGAGAGTCTGATACTCGCTGTTGGTCGGAGTATGTCCCCAGTACATTTCAAATTGATAGATAATGCTCTCCATCTGCGGATCGGATCCAAAGGACCGGATCTGGGTCGGAGAATATGTCTTTTTGACCGGAACGACGGTTTCTGCAGGATTCCCTGCGACGCTGCCGGAAGGGACCAATGGTTTTGGCTGCGTCGGTTCCGGAGCGGCTGCAGCTGCGATCTGCTTGCCGGAAGTACGGGAAGCGGTTGATACGGCGGATGGATCGGCCGGCTTTCTATGCAGAAGATCCATACCGGAATTGATCTCCGATTCCTTATGCGTCTGCGGAGCAGTAAGACGGAGCAGTGTGAGACCGATTGGTTCATTGTCCTGATTATATTCGATCTGAAGGAGGCTCCGATCTACCCAGTAGCGGATGGCACGACAGATATCCCTGCTTGTACACTGAAAATGATCCGCAATCTCCTGAATATCGGCGGCACGTCCTGCCTGCAGAAGCCTTGCAAGATACAGATAGACCTTCACAAATTCTCCGTTTGCCTGTGTCATGTGGTAATCAATAAAGAAATTAGAGATTGAGGAAAAGGTCTCGCCGTTTTCAGATGTAATTACCAATGTATTCATACCATTTCCCTCACAATTCGTCCATGTCTGATCGTTCTTGATATAGTCCGAACGGAATCAAGTGAGCGGCTATATCAGCGGAACAATTAGTAGTATAGCGTAAGGGTTTTTAAAAGTAAATAGAACAGATTTTCGGACGAATGTGGACGAAAAAATGTGCAAAAAGTGGAAAATGTGGAAAAGGACATTTTCACTTGAAATATCATTAAAAAATTGCCCACCCCATGTTCCGTGAAATCTCACGACTCATGTTGTGGACAATGTGTATAACTATTTTTTTAGGAGATCCTCTCCAATATTTACAACATCTCCGGCACCCATAGTTATTAACAAATCATTTTTTTTGCAATTATTTTTCAAGTACGATTCGATCTGCTCAAAGGTCTCAAGATAGGTCACATCCGTATGATAGGTATTCTGAAGAATGTCTGCGATATCCTGTGAGGAAATGGTTCCCGGATCTTGTTCTCTGGCGGCATAGATCTTGGCGAGTACCACATGATCTGCCGTATGCAGAGCCTCCGCGAATTCCGGAAGAAGTGCCTTGGTGCGTGAATAGGTATGCGGCTGGAAGATACACCAGATCTCGTGGTGGTCTGTGTCCGCTGCCGCAGTCAGAGTAGCCTTGATCTCGGTCGGGTGGTGCGCGTAATCATCAATAATGGTCACTCCATTCCAGTCACCTTTGATCTCAAAACGACGCTTGGCACCGTCGAATTCGGCAAGCCCTTTGCTCCATGCGGTCTCCGGCATTCCAAGAAGATCAGCGGCGGCAATTGCAGCCAAAGAATTCGTAACATTATGGATCCCGTGAACATGAAGGCGGATCTGTGTGATCGGAGTTCCTTGTTTAACCAGCGTGTAGCTTGGATATCCGTTCTCATCATATGTGATATCGGATGCAGAATAATCAAAGGAATCTTTCAGACCGAAGGTAACAACCTTTGCCGGAAGATCCTGTGTAATGGTCCCGAAACAGTCCATTTCCCCATTAATAATCAGAGAGCCTTCCTTAGGAAGGATATTGGCAAATGTCTTAAAGGACTGAATGATTTCTTCAATCCCACTGAAGAAATCCAGATGATCGGCGTCTACATTCAATATAATGCTGATCAATGGATGGAATTTGTGATAACTGTTCGTATATTCGCAAGCTTCTGTGACAAAATAATCGGACTTGCCAACACGGATATTACCGCCGATGGCATCTAACATACCGCCGACAGAGATAGTCGGATCCGAATCGGCTGCGAGAAGAATATGTGTCAGCATGGAAGTTGTTGTAGTCTTACCGTGGGTTCCGGCAACTGCTACCGGGTAGCGGTAGTTGGACATGATCTGTCCCAACAGTTCTGCCCGTGACATCATCGGTATACCTGAGTTCTCTGCAGCCACGTATTCCGGATTATCCTTATGGATAGCGGCAGTATATACGATCAGATCAATATCCTTGGTAATATTGGCGGCTTGCTGTCCGATTACAACCGATGCGCCGAGAGAATTCAGGAGCTTGGTAATATCTGATTCCTTGGAGTCAGAACCGCTGACTGTAAACTTCTCCTTCAATAAGATCTCTGCCAAACCACTCATACTAATACCGCCAATCCCAATAAAATGAACGTGAATTGGCTTATTAAAATCAATCTGATACATAGCTGATCCTTCCGTTTCTATTATATATAATATATGTAATAATGAATGTTACTGCGATTAAATTCACATCATTATGCTAATTTTTGCAATTCTTGTATTTTTTCACTGTGTTCAGTTATGACTTTTTTAATAATATCAATATCTGACTGGATTGCATCGAGTTGTTCAATACCGTTAGAATATCTCCGATATGTTGAAGTATAGCAGGCTTCAATATTCTGTATACGAGGAATCACATTATTTTCGAGTAATAATTCTATATTATTTGTTTTATCTTCAATAGGTTTTATTTTTTTATCCATCATTTCAGACATTGCAAGCAATAATTCATTATCGGTCATATTGATATTCTCCTTTTAAATAGTGATAAAATTATAGCAAATATCAAATGCAAAGTCTATATTACATTTTAATATACAGAATGAAGTCAATAAGTTTATGTGTACAGATAGTTTTTTAGTGTATATCATCTGATTTTGACAGATCCGCAGTATCATAATGGATCGTAATTTCTCGTTTGTCATAGGTGCGTAGGAATTCCGTCATAATCCGGTTGATGACGGCCTTGGTATCATCTTCATTTAAGTTCATGAGTAATACGGCATGCTGGGTGCTGCTGTAGCGGGTCGTGATATCAATATTCCTTATAGAATCGACAATGGCTTTCTGCAGCAGTGCCATCACCCGATCCCGTTCTTCTATGGAGACCTTGATACCGGTATTCGACACCATGGTGAACAGAATGATCTGAACCTGCTGATGGTTCCGGTCTGCAAGAGAAGATATGAATTCATACATCTTGCCGAATTCCGGATAAGCGGCAGTAAGACCACCCTTATAGAATTCCTTATTCTGAATTGCCTCGATCAACTGCTCCATATCTACGGCGTGTGTTGCTGCGGAGTAGGTATCCTCAATCTCATCCATCCGGTGACAGTAGTAGGTATTGCCGCCCTTCTGCTTCGATACATACAGAGCTTTGCTAGCATTCTCATAGAGCACCATAACCTTATCCTTCTCGGTTGCAACCTCGGTAATACCGATCGATACCGACATCTTGCTGATGGTAGGGTCATGGTCAATAGTATCCTGCATATGCGCAAAGAAGACTTTGGACAGCTCGGCGGCAGCCTCTTCATCCTCCACTTCGGGAATGTAGGCTGCAAACTCGTCAGAACCGAATCGCGCAATGATCAATTGGTCTGACAGAGAGCGGATCATCTGAACCATCGCCTTTAAATATAGATCGCCGACAACAAAGCCTTCGGAATCGTTAATTCGGTGGAAACGATCAATATCAAATAAGAAGATACATCCACCGCCATGCTTACTTATGGCATTCTGGATGGCTTCGATTCCACTGTCTCTTCCATAAGTCCCAGTCAGGGCATCTAAGTTCTCTTTGCCATCTACGGCTTTATCTTCTGCGTAGTCAATGACACGGGTTAAGATGGTAGAAGTTTGCTGAACGAGTTCGCTGTCCGTATCCGGATTGATATTCGGAAGGCGGTCTTCCGTAAGCAAACGGATCATGGCCTCTGCGCATCTGGCATCCCACTGGGTTCCTACGCCTTTCTTAAGCTCGGCGAGAACCTTATCCTTGCTCAAATGTCTTCGATAGACTCGGTTGCTGGACATAGCGTCATAGGCATCTGCGACGGCGATGATCCGGGCGATCATAGGAATTTTCTCGCCGGAAAGTCCGTCCGGATATCCCTTGCCATCATAGCGTTCATGATGGTATCTCGCACCTACATCCAGTCCGCTTATCATATCAATATCTTTTAAGATCTCGGCACCGACAGTCGTATGTCCTTTCATGACCTCATATTCTTCATCCGTCAAACGTCCCGGTTTATTCAAGACTGCATCCGGGATTCCGATCTTGCCAATATCATGAAGAAGACCGATGAATCGGATATCTTGTATCTCTTCGTGTGTAAAGCCAAGCTCTTCAGCGATGGCGGCAGAATATTCCGCAACCCGGCGGGAATGACCTCTTGTATATTCATCCTTGGCATCAATGGTATTCGCAATCGTCATGATGGTCTGCATGGTCATACGCTGGATCTCATCATTGCGCTCTGTGAGCATCGAGGTGTACTCCTCATTTTTCTTGTGAATCTGGTCGTATAGCCGGGTAGCCAGATAAGATCCGAGAAAACAGAGGAAGAGCAGTGCCAGTTGAATCTCCACTTCTTTGCTGTTATGACTGGTTACCTCTCCGTTATAGATACGAAGGGCGATGGAAATGATATTGACCAGCATGCTGGCGATTCCCGTAAACAGAATGATCCCGGGCTGATGATAGAGGATTAGAAGAGAGAGCATAGGAAGAATGTAACAGAAGACCAACGGAGTACTTCCCGTGATCATTACGAATACATACATGATAAAATATCCGACTACGATCTCGTAACGCAGGGGGTAACTGTCCGGCTTCCGCAGATATAGGATCAGTACCAGAATGGCGGGAGCTACTGTCACAAAGGAGAATACCAGAAGGTAGGTGATGGTACGCTCTCTCTTCACAACTTCCAAAGCATAGCTGACAAATAAAATGGTTACAATGAGCAGCCAACCGTAAACCAAGCTTCGATTAATCTTACGTACATGTGAGTCCAACAATTTATCCTCCTGAATCATTCGTCCTTTGCTGCATGACATCTTAAGATGTCGGTGGAATATCTACTTATATTAGAATAACTTCCTATATTATATAGGAGCATCGTCTGACAGTCAAACTTTCTTTAAAAAATCAGTTGACGAAGCATACTTCTCTGTGTTATTGTAAACAATGCGACGGAAGAAGGCGCTTTTTTTGTGTGCTTAAATTTTATGAGCACCATATCATAATCGACGCGAAGCGGCGATCAGGATAAAAAGGAATGCGCTGACGCATGCTTGCGTGCAGCTCAGCGTCTTGCTTTTTATCCTGAAATCCCTGCATGGCAGGGATTATGATATGGTATTGAAAAAACGAACATCATCGAGCAGCTATGCTGCGAGATGTGTGCATACAATTCCAAGCGTTTCGCAAATAATCAAGAAACGGAGGTGGCAGTTGTGCGCGTTAAGATTACATTGGCATGTGAAGATTGCAAACAGCGTAATTACAATCTCACGAAAGATAAGAAGACGCATCCAGATCGTATGGAAACAAAGAAGTATTGTAAGTTCTGCAAGA
>JAFUAW010000109.1 GCA_017460485.1 Lachnospiraceae bacterium
ATGTTAATTTGCGTTGCTTGTGGCAACGGGTCATTTGACTATAGAATTGAGCCATCAAAAACAAGGAGGTGCTGATTATGTTGAATGAAAACATAAAAACACTTAGAAAGTCAAAAGGACTCTCACAAGAAGAACTCGCAATTAAACTGAATGTGGTAAGACAGACAGTCTCCAAATGGGAGAATGGTTTATCCGTTCCGGATTCAAGCATGCTCATGTTATTGGCGGAAGAATTGGATACTTCTGTAAGTACATTGCTTGGAGAACCTGTGACGGAACCGGCTGCAGATGATGTAAAGGCAATTGCTGAAAAATTAGAAGTGATCAATCTGCAGCTGGCAAAGAAGGACAGGCAGAAAATGCAAACCATTCGTTGGGTACTTATTGTATTGTGTGTACTTATTGTAATAGTCTTTATTGCTCTTGCGGTTATTAATAGTTCTTATTTGGACTGGAATTACAATGATCCTGAATTGGCGGTTGCAGGAACGATTCTGCATGGGTTTGAATTTGTGTTTGTGAGACTTGCCCCAATCGCTTTTTTGGGTTCTGTTGCCGGAATTATTATCACATTTAAAAAGAGATAAATTTTAAAAGAGAAATTTAATGAAAATTCTTTGTAACGAATTCTAATTTCCTCCGTCTAATCGATGAGATCACAGGAAAGGATGGGCGTTGATACTTGGATAAGGATACCGCGGAAAAGCTCTATGAAGTATTTTATATGAAGGTATTCTCTTATGTAATGACACTGACCAGAGATAAGGATGATGCCATGGAGATCACGCAGGAAGCTTTTTTCAGAGCGATAAAAACGGATCAGGCATTCAGAGGCGAGAGTGAGAGCTATACATGGCTGTGTGCGATCGCGAAGAATATCTTTATCGACGAAACGAGGCGAAGAAAGAGATTTACAGAAGAGCCGGAAGAGGACATACCGGATGTAAGGAAGGATATTGAAGGACGACTGACTGACAAGGAGTCGTCCCTCAAGATCCATCAGATCCTTCACTCGTTGGAAGAGCCTTATAAAGAGGTGTTTCAGTTAAGAGTTTTTGGAGAGTTGTCATTTAAAGAGATCGGAGCGATCTTCGGTAAGACCGAAACCTGGGCCCGGGTCACGTATCATCGCGCAAGACTTAAGATCACAGAAAGGATGGAAGAACATGAAATATGAATGTGATATGATCAAAGATCTCCTTCCGCTATACAGTGATGGTATCTGCAGCGAAGCGACTAAGCATGTTGTCGAAGAACATCTCACGGATTGTCCGGACTGCAGTGGATTACTGGATAAGCTGAAGGATAATAAGATAGACATGGAGATCGTCCATGAAAAAGAGACGGTTATTGATTCACAGGCAAGATTCTTTAAGAGAAAGAGTGCGGTTGCAGGAGGCATTATAGCAGCTGTATTTGCCATTCCTATACTGGTATGCCTGATCGTGGATCTTGCAAATGGTTCGGGACTGGGCTGGTTCTTTATTGTACTTGCAGCTATGCTGATACCTACTTCGCTGCTGGTTGTTCCGCTTATGGCGCCAGAGAACAAGATGCTTCTGACAATGGGAAGCTTTACCGCAAGCCTTATTCTGCTCCTTCTTGTATGCAGTATTTATAGCCATGGACATTGGTTCTTTGTTGCCGCCTCGTCTTGTCTGTTCGGACTTACGGTGTGCTTTATGCCATTTATAGCGGCAAGAAGACCGGTCAGGGAATTGCTTGGCAATAAAAAGGGGCTTGCCATTATGGCAGCCTATACGATTACATTTGCGATCATGATGCTTTGCATAGGACTTCGTGTTGATACACCGGATTATTTCCGCACGGCTTTCGGTATATCGGGACCGTTGATCGCGGCGGCATGGATCATATTTCTCATTATCAGATATGTTCCGCTGCACGGACTTGCGAGAGCGGGGATTGTGATCGGCGCATTAAC
>JAFUAW010000110.1 GCA_017460485.1 Lachnospiraceae bacterium
TATTCAGGAACTGGGTAAGAATGAGATCTATTTCCTGCCGTATCTGATGGGAGAACGTTCTCCGCATAATGATCCGGACGCAAGAGGCGTATTCATGGGAATGAGTATGGATACCAGCCGGAGCGATATGACACAGGCAATTTTGGAGGGAGTTGCATTTGCCCTGCGTGATTCCTTCGAGGTAGCGAAGCAGGCGGGAATTCCGATCACAAGAACCAAAATCTGCGGCGGCGGTGCCAAGAGTCCGCTTTGGAGAAAGATCATCGCTAATGTCTTAAATCTTCCGGTGGATTCGATTGAAAGCGAGGAAGGACCGGCACTGGGTGCTGCCATGCTGGCTGCGGTTGGCTGCGGTACATTTGAAAGTGTTGAACAAGCAGCAGACCGTATTGTTAAGGTGGTCGGAACAACAGAACCGGATGCGGAGACTGCGGCTCGTTATGAAGACCGCTATCAGAGATTTGTTAAGCTCTATCCGGCCATGAAGGATGTCTATCAGATGTTAAAGGATAGCAAGTAAGAACAAGAGATCAAGAAAAATGGCGTTTGTCGGTACAGGCACTGCATTTACTGCACGCATTGCAGCAGCCTTTCCCCTTTTTCTTATTACGGATCATGAACGCTATAGCAGTAATGACAGCTGCGGCGATCAATATTATTAGGATGATATCAACGGTATTCATTAGACGCCTCCGATCAACAGACCGATCATTCGTACGATGAATGCGGCCAGCCAGGCAACGACGCACTGCCAGACAACTACAGCGCATGCCCATTTGCCTCCAAGCTCTCTCTTGACAGAAGCGACCGCCGCAACACATGGGGTATACAGTAAGGAGAATACAAGCAGGGAAGCGGCTGTAAGCGAGGTCATTGCAGCCGTTACACCGTCACTGTACAGGATTTCAAGTGTGGATACTACACTTTCCTTTGCCATGAATCCACTTACGAATGCGACAATGATACGCCAGTCTCCAAGACCGGCCGGCTTCATGACAGGAACAAAGATTCCTGCCACCTGAGCGAGGATACTGTTCTCTGCATCCTCCACCATATCCAGATGAAGATCAAAGCTTTGCAGGAACCATACAAGAATCGTCGCAATAAGGATTACGGTAAATGCTCTTTGCAAGAAATCCTTCGCTTTCTCCCAGAGTAATTGCGCTACATTACCTGCACCCGGCAGACGGTAATTCGGAAGCTCCATGACGAACGGAACTGCTTCGCCCTTGAAGATCGTTCCTTTGTACAGACATGCTGCAAGGATACCGACAAGGATTCCGAGCAGATACAGACCGACCATGATCAACCCGCCTCGTTTCGGGAAAAAGGCATTAACAAAAAAGGCGTATATCGGCAGCTTGGCCGTGCAGCTCATAAATGGGGTGAGCAGGATCGTCATTTTTCGGTCACGTTCGCTCGGCAGGGTACGGGTCGCCATAACTGCGGGAACACTGCATCCGAAGCCGATCAGCATTGGCACGATGCTTCTTCCCGAAAGGCCGATCTTACGCAGTAATTTATCCATGAAGAAAGCAACCCGGGCAATATATCCGCTGTCCTCAAGCAGAGAAAGGAAGAAAAACAGGGTTATGATGATCGGAAGAAAGCTCAGAACACTGCCGATTCCGGCAAATATTCCGTCAATGATCAGGCTGTGGATCGTGGCATTGACATTCGCATTAGTCAGAGCCTGGTCGGCAAGCTCCGTCAGACGGTCTATGCCGGTCTCCAAAAGTCCTTGAAAAAAGGCACCGATGACATTGAAGGTAAGCCAGAATACGAGTGCCATGATACCGATAAATGCCGGGATAGCAGTATACTTTCCGGTAAGAATACGGTCAATCCTGCGGCTTCTGATGTGTTCTTTGCTTTCTTGTGGCTTGGTGACAGATTCTGCTGCGAGCTTCTGAATATAAGAAAAACGCATATCAGCAATGGAAGCACTGCGATCAAGACCGCGCTCTTTTTCCATTTGCTGCACAATATGCTCCATCGCTTCTTCTTCATTCTTATCGAGTGCAAGCTGATCAATGATCAGAGAATCCCCTTCGATCACCTTGCTTGCGGCAAAGCGCAGGGGAAGTCCGGCCTGCTCTGCATGGTCTTCGATCAGATGACAGATTCCGTGCAGACAGCGGTGAACTGCACCGCCGTGGTCGGTCTTGTCACAGAAATCCTGCCGGATCGGACGTTCCTGATAATATGCCACATGAACTGCATGCTCTACAAGCTCCTCTATGCCCTGATTCTTTGCTGCCGAGATCGGAACGACAGGGACACCTAAGAGCCGTTCCATGGTATTGACATCAATTCCGCCTCCGTTATCTGTAAGCTCGTCCATCATATTGAGGGCGACGACCATTGGTATATTCATCTCCAGAAGCTGCATGGTAAGATACAGATTGCGTTCGATATTGGTTACATCAACGATATTGATGATCGCATGAGGCTTCTCATTCAGGACGAAATTCCTTGAGACGATTTCCTCACTGCTGTAAGGTGACATGGAATAGATGCCCGGCAGATCCGTGATGATCGTATCGGGATGCCCTTTGATGGCACCGTCCTTTCTGTCAACGGTGACTCCCGGGAAATTGCCGACATGCTGCTTGGAGCCTGTCAGTCTGTTGAACAGTGTAGTCTTCCCGCTGTTCTGATTGCCGACAAGGGCGAATCGCATAGTAGTACCGTCCGGCAGAGGTGTGCCGCTTCCCTTTGGATGGAATCTGCCGCCTTCACCAAGTCCCGGATGTTCGGTTTCTTTCTTTTTGCTTTTCCTGACTGTTGCTGTTGGATGTCTGTCGGCAGCAGTTACCTCGATCTTTTCTGCATCGGACAGTCGGAGTGTGAGCTCGTAGCCGCGAAGCTTCAATTCGATCGGATCACCCATAGGTGCATATTTTACAACGGTTATCTCGGTTCCAGGTATGATGCCCATATCGAGAAAATGCTGGCGGAGGGCACCGTTGCCCCCGAGACTGATCACTTCTGCAGTTTGTCCGATCGATACTTCTCTTAGAGTTGTCATGCTTTCTCCTATGTACAGTATAGCTTTATCTTTAACATGTGATAAATTTTATCATTAGCACCATACTCTAGATTATATAAGAACAATGATAATCTGTAAAGCATCCGGTAATATTTCCCTCTGCAAATAAGCCGATCATAACTCCGGTAAAGCCGCTGGACACCTCGCTGGATAAGTATTTGCTCCGGGCACTTCCGAGTTCGGTCTCATGTCCGTCATGGATAATCGAGAAATGATATTTGAGCGGGTCACTGGTGATCTTTAATGTGGCATTCGGATCAGAGATCGGAACGCAGCACTGCTCATGCTTGATGTCTCCGATATTCAGTCGGAGTACAGCCTCATAGGCCACAGTTCCATCGATAGTATTCCCGCTATCATTATCCGTATTCGTATCGGTAGAACCGGTGCTCGGACGGATCAGAAGATCATAGTGTTCGTTCTCGCACATATAGATCGTGATTCCGGCGGCTGGACGTATGCTGTCAACTTGGACATTCGTGGTTTGATCATGTACATCAGTAGAACCAGAGGTTGTCTTAATTGCTGCGTCACAGGTCAGCGTCATGTCGAAATCAACCTGCCGGATTCCAAGGAAGGTTGGCGAATCCGCGTCCTCTAAGGTAAGATCACATCCGGTCAGTACCACCTGATTCTCTACCGGAAATTCATAATTGGCAGGATTCGGTTTTCGAAGATAACACCAGTCCAGATTCCAGTCGGTATTATCAAAGGTGTAGAGATTCTTTCTTTCCTGCATGCCATCACCGGCAATCTCGTATTCCCAATCGGTAGTTCCATCATTCCCACAGGTAAACCACCCGTCGTCGGTCCACTGAACAGGCGTTAAGAATATCTCGCGTCCTAAGTGATGATAAGGCTCCCACAGATGGATCTGACGGAATCCGAGACAGAGCATGAACCATTCGGAATCTTTACAGATCAGATCGCCGTGTCCGATCCCCTGAATGATATAAGGGGCTTTATTACGGTTGGTCAGTACCGGATTCCCGGGATAATTCTCAAACGGTCCCCAAACGGAAGTGCTTCTGGAATAGGCGATCATGTGTCCGTATTCCGTGCCGCCCTCAGCGACCATCAGATAATAATATTCCCCGATCCGATACATGTGCGGGCTTTCGATATAACGTCCGCCGGCACCGGTCCAGATGCATACACTCTCGCATAGTTTCTTACCGGTGGCGATATCGATCTCACATTGGATAATGCCATTCTTACCATTCGCATCTTGTCCGTTGCTGATAAAATAGGTATGTCCGTCTTCAAAGTAGAGAGAAGGGTCGATACCGCCCTGATCCACAATGACCGGATCGGACCATTCCCCATAAATATCATCCGTATAGACATAGAAATTCTCATTGGTAGAATTGTTATTTGTCACCATATAGAATCTTCCGTCATGATAACGGATGGTTGGTGCAAATACGCCGCCGGAGCTTCGAACCTTATCCAGCATGACCTGGGATGGACGTGTCAGAACGTGTCTGATCTGCTTCCAGTTCACCAGATCCTCGCTTTCAAATAGCGGAACTCCCGGGAAGTATTGAAAGGAGCTTGCAGCAAGATAATATTTGCCCTCTGCAGAGCATACGCTGGGGTCTGGATAAAAGCCGCGCACAACGGGATTGGTGTATTTCATGGTAGTATCCTCCTGTTTCTGATATGATTGTGTCTCTCAATAATCTCAATGCTCAATGCGTAAGTATGGATATTTTGTGATGAGCCGTATATACATAAATACAGGCGGCAGTGTTGTGTGCCGCCTGTATAATCTATATTCTTTTTTCCTCTGAATTAGTTCTTGGAATTCGCGTCATTGGTGGAGATTCCGTCTGCACCCGGCAGATAATCAAAGGTAATTTCAATGGTTTCAATATCACCGACTGTCTGATTATCAATTACCGTTGGGCTGCATCCGGTAAGTCCTCCGGCCGCTGTTCTGGCATCGTCCGGAATCGAACCTACCCACTCGTTGTACAGATTAGATCTGGTACATAGTCCGTCGTCAGAAGAGGTATAGTTCCGACCGTTCATCTTATAAGGCTCTCCATTGATCAGGATCTCCTTAATGTTAATTACATAGCCCGGGAATAATTCCTCTGCATTGGCAATTCCAATTGCAGAGAATGCAGTGCTTCGGGATAATCCGGCATCGGTCCCGGTGAAATCAAGCCCGATGGTATACGTTCCTTCGCCGGTAACCTCAACATCCGTAGCGACGACACCGGCAGTCTTGGAATCCGGATCGTAAGTATCACCGACGCTGTATACAATATTCCAATCCTGAGAATCCCACATGATCCAAGCAATTGCCGTTCCGTCTCCGGCCAGCTTCTGATCGGTATCGAAGGTCTCCGGTGCGGCTGCAAGACCATCCGCGATTACGGTCTCCGCATTTGCCTTGATCTCGTCAGCACTGAAAGAACTTTGACTGTCATAGCTGTTAGCGAGCAGGAAGTCCTTCACGCTGTCATCGATCCAGCTGTGTGTATTCTTATTTAAGATATCGCCGGTATTCCATAGTACAGGGACATAATTATATAAGTCACAATTAGCAAAGAAATTATCATACCAGAGGTTCCAGTTCGGCTTCATCTCGCCATTGGAGGTAGGGAGAACCCCGCACTCGCCAATGATGATACCGTAGCCCTGATCTGTATATGCTGACAGATTCTTCATAATGGTATTCATTTCTTCATAGTTACGCTTCGTTCCCCAGGTGGATGAGCCGGAGCTTCCGCAATAGCTCCAAGGGGTGTAATAATGAACGGACAGGAACAGCTTACCCTCTACAGTATCTGTTGGCATATGCCATCTGGAGTCCAAGGTCTGGGTAATGTCTGTGCCATAGCCCGGAATCAGCAGGAATCGTGTCTCGTTGTTACCGCCGGTGCTCCGGATCAGATCAACGAAAGTCTGGTTGATCTCGTTTGCCTTTGCGTAGAGCTCGTCCTTGCTTAAGGTGTTGCCATCTACGATATTCACATTACCAATATCATTTAAGCGGTCTCCAATCTCCTCATTACCGCCCTCAAAGATCAGATGCGCGTCGTAATCCTTAAAATATTCGGCAATCTGTGTCCACATTTCCTTGTAGATCGTCTCTGCCATCTCGCGTTTGCTTGCGTCCTTGGCTCCGTACAGTCCCCACCAGTCGCCGTCCCAGTGGTCATTGACGATGACGAACATGTCCTCTGCATAGGCATAATCAACGATCTCCTTGACTCTGGCAAGATATTCCGGAGCGATGGTGTAATCACCGTCCTCATAGTGCATGGTATTCGTCCAAGCAACCGGAATACGAATGGTATCAAGACCGGAAGCCTTCATATCGTGGATCATTTCCTGTGTCGTTACCGGCTGACTCCATAAGGTCTCAAAATAGGTAACATCATGATCCGCATAATCTCCCGGTCTTGTCTGATCGGCCGCTTCCATGGTATTGCCGAGATTGATCCCGTTACCCATAAGTACAGACAGCTCCTGTGCTGTCATGGATTCCAGATCCTTACTGCTGACATTGCCGGAGTCACCGCCATTATTACCGGAATCATCTCCTGAGCCCGTGCCGGAACCTGACCCGCTGCAGGCAGCCAGGCTTAAGGTCAGCGCACATGCAGATGCCAGCGCAAGAATGCGTCGTAGTGTCTTCTTCATAGGATACCTCCTCATATTCCTGATTGGATTCATTTTTTATGTAAAGCATGGATCTTGTTCCATGGCAGGGGCACGATACACATGCCATGGACACATTACGCTATGCTTAAGTATATAATAGGGATGAAATAAAAAAAACAGCGGAATTCGGAATAATTTACCATAATTATTCTAGCATTCCTGAATATACCAATATTCTCTATTTTTATTGAAAAATGTTCTATTTTGTGATACCATTTTCTATAATAATAAATCATATTGTTAATTAGTAGAGATTGACCGGATAGTTATTATTGATCAGCTGTAGCCGCTCATATCACAAAAAAGTAATACTGGAATATCGTAAGATACATAGGATTAAAGGGGGATATAAGAATGAAAAACATATGCAAAAAAACGGCAGCAGTTGCATTGTCGATGATCATTATACTGCAGAGCATATCATGGGATGGCTTATATTCTATCTATACGGCATATGCAGAAGATATGGATACAGAAGAGGAGGCAGAGACTGATTCCGAGACATCCTATTCGACCGGTCGGTCACAGGATATTATACAGGAATCTGCAACAGGAACCGAAGCCGATGCAGAGCAGAATACGGGAACCAGTGATGTAACACCAACCGGATTGCCACTTAATATAGAAGGAGGACTCTACGAAGGTTCATTGAATATTAATCAGGATACATATCTTACGGATGATCTGGTAATTGAAGGAAATCTGAATCTGTATCCAAGTACATTCCGGTTAAATGGGCATCATTTAACTATTCATGGAGATCTTCGGCTTTACGGAGATCAGACATATTTGAAGGTCGATGGTGTTCTGGAGACGATAGGTGGATTTGAAAGCCATGGCAGTAATATTGTAGTGCAAAATGGGACATGGATCTGCCGGGAAGACTTGATATTGAATTATCCTGTATATATCCAAATGACTGGAGAGGAAGCTCTTCTGAAGATAAGTAAAGACCTTGTGGTTACTTCGAATTATGGAGGAGAACTGGACTTCTCGGAGGGAACATTAATGCTTGGCGGGGATTATCTGGAACTGCCCGGTAATAATGGTATATTTGAAGGAGAAGGAATTCAGGCCGGAGAAGAATTCCGGATCATATTAAATGGCACAGATAGTCAGATGCTGGACATGGAATCGGAGAATACGATACTTAAGCATGTTAGTGCATCAGAAGGAGAACCGCGTCTTCTGTATCTTCCGAAGTATGATCAGGTACCGGAAGAGACAATAGAGGGATTAATCCTGTGCCCTGATATCTATAGAATCACGCAAAATCAATATGATTATAACAATAGTCATTACATAACGAATTATTACTATAATAATGTCTATTTTGAAGGAGATACACTCAATGTCAATCGGATAACAATATATGGTAATTTCTACCATAAAGGGAATGTGATGATTACAGGAGATTCATCTATTCACGGAGATTATGGTGTGGAAAGCCTTCAATATGATGAGGGTATTCTTACATTCGGTTCCACCGAAGGAAGACTTTCGATTCAATCTTCTGTGAAAGTGGATGGCAGCTTTATCACGCGATCTGTCTCTGATCATGAAATGACTGACTGGAAAGGAAGGCTGACAATAGGAGACAGTCTTTTTCAATATGGATCGGGAATTGCCAATTTTAATCCCGGTTCCTCTTTCCGATGCGTGTTAAATGGTGCGGAACCTCATCTTTACTTTGAAGATTCTGAACATAACTGGATGCCAACAGTGGATCGATCATCTTCTGAACCGGTAATTCTGGATACGCAGGTACAGTTCACAAATACAACTTCCGGAGTCTATGACGGCGAGGCATATGTGAAGAATGAAAATATGTCTATGATTGGAAGCGCAGCAGTTATGTCCGTATACATGGATGAATTACTTCTTAATAACAATATAATATATCCAAAGCTTTCTCTTCACATGCGCGGACAAACCAATTTAAATGGCTATAATTTGATATGTAAAGATCTGATTCTGGAAGATAATAGCAATGCAAGTATTCTTATGACTCAGGGAGAGACTCTGACAATCTATAATGATCTGTATGTGGCAAGCCAATCAAATGAGAGCAGAATGTCAAAAGGAACAATATATCTGTATGGTAATTTGACACAGAAAAATACCGGCGTGGCAGATAATTTTACGACCACGGATCAATGTGTGATTTGGATGATGGGTAATGACAGGGGGCAGTTTGTCAGCTTTGATGAGGGCTCCGGTTCTATTGAAACAATGAAGATTCATAATCAAGGCGGTGGATATGTACGTTTTCTTACAGAAGTTCCGGTAAAGAACTTAATTCGAGAAACAGACACATTAATTGATCAGGATCAGAAGATTGAGGGCTATCAGCTGACAGAGGATGTGACTTATCCGGATACCATAATATTAAAAGGCGGGATTTTAGATCTGAATGGACATATTCTGACAGTAGAAGGCGATCTGATTATTGAAGCCGGAACACTCTATATGAATCAAGGTCAGCTAATTGTACATGGAGATCTCAGATATCAGACAGTAAAGGAAGAGGAAGAAACCACAATATACAAAACGAGTTATGGTATTCTTCAAATGGAAGACGAACAGGATCGAATACAAGTAGACGGTTCCGTATACTATGATACATCCAGAACACAGAATAAGATTGCAAATGGTATGCTGGAGGCTGGCGGAATCCTTACATTAAACACCGGTCTTAGCATGGGAGAATGTACAATACAGGCAGATACTGTTATCCTTAACAATACATTAAATATAGAACAGGGTAAGCTTGTATGCAAAGATCTTATTGTTAATGGCAATATTAATATGCAGAATGAGGATGCCGGGATCATAACAGATCGGTTTGTTATAAGCTCATCTCAAGCATCTGATATAACAGCAGGAACGATTCAAGTACATAGCTCTATTACGGAAGAAGAGGGCTCTCACGGTTTTAGAACAATGGAACAGGCAGTAGTTGTACTGAATGCGGGAGATATATCTGAACCACACTCGATTCCGATACAAGTTCAAGAGAATCAGACACATTTTCAGAATCTGGAATTACATACGAGTTGGATATGCTATGATTCCAATATTGATCTTAAAGAATTGGCAGAGAATATAATTGCTTTCTATGATGACGATGAAGTACCGACAGTACCGGAGAATCTGCACATTGATAATGTGTCTTATTGGTCTGTGACATTAAGCTATGAAGCCTCTGCGGATAATGAGGATCAAGTTGCGGGGTATATTATATACCGGGATCAGCAGGAACTTGCCAGAACCAGAGAATTGAAGTGGACGGATCAGACAGTATATCATAATACCGGTTATCAATATCAAGTTGCATCTTATGATATTCATGGGAATGAATCGGAGAAGACTGCTCCGGTTACGGTTGTTACTCTGGAGGATACTGTTGCGCCGGAAGCAGTCAGCTCACTGACCATTCTTTCATACAGCGAAACAAGTATTCGGCTGCAATGGTATTATTACGCGAATGATTCTGAGAAAGCAGCAGAATATCGAGTCTATAGAAATCAGGAAATGATTGCCTCTCTTTCTGATGTTACCGGTAGCAAAAGTCAATATACGGATAATACAGTAACTGCGGGAGAATATTATACATATAGTATACAAGTTGTGGATCAGGCAGGCAATATATCTCCGGCAGCAGATATTGAAGCAGCTGCAGTAAAAGCACCGGATACGTATGTGAATTACAGTGCCGAAAATGATGGAGGGGATATCAAAATATGTTGGAAGGATATTCATCCGAATGTCGAACTGTATAAGATATATCGATCCGGTAGAAATGGTTCCGGAAGTTATTATCTGATAGATACGGTACTTGTCAATGATGATGGTGCATATGAATATACGGATACAACAACTGAGTGTAATACAGGCTATTATTATCGAATCGACAGTTATATTACGAAAGATCAGCTCGGAAAGACCGGAAAAGCAAAATATACATATGCAGGCAGTGACACCAAGGCTCCCGTAGTTACAAGCTTCGTAGTTGATTATGAACAGGACGGTATCCTGAACAAAAATACCGTGATCAATGTTACTGCCGAAGATCACAGAAAGATTAACAGTATTCAGATTCAATATCAGAAGAAGGGGGATGATACTTGGAAAAATGTCGGGAGACTGTACTCGACGTATAATCAGAGTCATACTACATTGAAAGTATGGTGCAGTTATAATACAGATTACTTACGCGGAACCTATATTATCCGGGTAACAGTCAAAGATACTGCCGGTAATATTACTTCGGAAGAGAAGGAATTACAGATCCATTCCGTTGGATGGTCTGCACCGGTTATTACGAATTCCATAGTTAGAGATACGAGTATTACACTTCAATGGACAAAGACGGCAACAACGAATTCCTATTATACTATCAGAGTATTTGAGAATGGAATTCTATATTCATCCAAGTATACAAGTAGTACAGCCGATGGAACAATCTCTAATTTAAAGCCTGGTCATACATATGAATGCTATGTAATATCATGTGACAATAGTCAAAGCAGTTATGGAATCCCATCTGAGTTATTATCATTTACTACTAAAACAGATATCACACCTCCGGTAATTCGCAATGTGACGCCGGCACCGACTTATATCAGTAATACACTGTCCTTATCTATTGATGCTGAGGATGATGATGCGATTGATTATATAACAATTGAAATGTCCGAAGATATGGAGAATTGGGTGCATGTTGATAAATTAGAATTACGGTCTGTTGACAGAGCTCCGTATCACTCTTATATCAATACCTCTGATTATGAGGAAGGAGATATCTATATACGGATTCAGGCAGTTGACCTAGCCGGCAATCTCAGTGATTACACGATTCATCAATATATTGTTGATCATACAGCACCCAACCGTATTATAGATCTGACCTCCTATGAGGTGGACGGAGGAATCGGATTGAGATGGACAGCAGAGGAAGGCTGCAAATATCTTGTCTGTCGTAGAGTCAGCGGGGGTAACTATACACAAATAGCTTATGTAGAAGGCGACAACTATGAAGACGAAGCAATATCCTATGGTGTTGATTATGATTACTGCGTGATTGCCAGAGATATAGCAGGTAATACAACGGAAATAAGCAATGAAGTAACTGCAACAATGATGACGGATACATCAGATCCTGATATTACCCGGTTCACTGTCAGATATTACCTGCAGAAAGCTGCTATACGTGTAGAAGCTAAAGATAATGCACAGCTTACCAATATTGCAGTTGCAATCTATCAGGATCAGGAATGGACCAATATTATAGAGTTTGACTGTTCCGGCAAGAGTGGCTGGATCAATGAAAAATATGATTGTCATAACCTTGCTGAAGGAACCTATCTATTGAAGGCAGTCGTTAGGGATGCGGAAGAGCATGCTGTGGAGAAAATAACGACAATGACAGTAGATCATACAGCACCGGATATCCGGAATATGTCTGTTACAGATGAAGGCAATGTGCTTCATATACAATGGGCGCCTTATACAAAAGAAGATTATAATTATTATAAGCTCGTTCGAATCGGTGAGGATCATGCGGAGACGGTATTGTCAACCATTACCGATCCAATGATAACAGATATGAATGATGTTCCTGAGATTGGGAAAAGGTATACCTATCAATTAATGGTAGTGGATCTATCCGGCAATGAACAGCTTCTGGAACGGGTGGGTCGACGTATCAAGGCGGATCAAGATGCACCCGTAGTCTCAATAACCTGTGATGGCGAGGAGGTAACTAAAATAACGATCGGGACCGGTCAGATGCTTAGATTATCCGGCGAGAACTCTATGGATAATGTAGGCATAGAATCTATGAAATGGTATATGGATGGCGTCCTCGTTCAGGAAGGTGTACATCTGCAATATTACTTTGATACAAAAGGCACATATCAGATCAGGCTGGAAGTGTCCGATGACAATCAGAATCAATCGGAAAAGATTATCAAGGTCAGGGTTGCAGATGAGATTACGGGGACGATATCAGAAAACGATACGGTCATGCTTCAAATAGTGGATGATAACCAGACACCATTTTCCTATGTGGATATCTATTATACAGATGATCTGGAATCCGGTAAGTATGAGCATACACAATCAGATCTTGACGGCAGAGCAGAGCTTCATCTGGAAGCCGGCGATTATTCGATTATTGCTTACAAAGACTCTTATCTGCCACAAGAAATAACGATTCATACAGATGGAGAAAAAGCGGTCTATAAAGTAATTACCATGCAGCGGCAAAGTATAGCGTCTGGAAAAATTAGCGTTACCGAGATGACCATGCAGGAGATTCTGGATGCAGGAATTGATCCAAATGATGAAGACAATCGTTCACGGGTTAAGACGGAGATTAAGCTTCATTATGCCATGGTTGAGGATCAGGGCAAGCAGAAGATTCAACAGGAAACGATTACTTTATATGGTAATAAACCGACTACTAAGAAACGTACTTCTTCCGGTGTTACCCATGAGATAACCTATCAGACTGTCTATACCGGTATTCCGGAAATGGAGAATGAACCATTAGTAATAGTCATAGATACTCAGAGTATTAGCTGGCTAAAAGAAATGTTCCGGGTTGATGTTGAGATATGCAATATGGCGGGGAAGCCTTTTGATCTGTCTCAGTGTGAACTGGATCTGCAGCTTCCGTCAGGAATATCTCTGGTAAACTGCCATGAAGATAATGCTATACACCGCAGTATCGGAACAATTGAAGCAGGAGAAGTCAAGACGGTTACATGGTACATCAAGGGGGATGAAAAAGGAAGTTACCCGATCTCTGCGGATTTTCAAGCGGTCTTAGAGCCGATTGGCAAGCAGGTAACGGGAAGCATTCAGACAGGGAATAATGTGGAAGTGACAGTAGGAGAAGGTCTGGTGCTCTACGTGTATCCAGAAAGAACGGCAAGAATCGGTAATCAGCTATATATCCAGTATAAATTGACAAATGAAGGAGATCGTACCTTCTATGATGTTCAGACGAATTTTGGAGAGTATCAGGGCGCGGAACGGACGATAGAAGTAATCAATGGAGAGGCTGATTCGGAAGGTAAGAATAGAGAGAACGGATATATACTGCAGTCAATTGATTATTATGTCAAGGATGTTTGGGAAGCGAAAAATATTCCTGTTCTTCAGGGAGGAGATACAGTTACAATTACAGCTCTTCATCCTGATGAAGCTATCTATGGAACTTATCGGGCTAAGTTCGGTAAGACGGGAATAGAGGATGGGAAGAAATATACGGATCTGGGATCTATATACAAGCTTGTGGATAGCGAGGCAAAGATATTAGAGGGGGAAAATACTGGACTGAAGGTAGAGGTTGTACCGATTAAGGCACATAAGAGCTCATTAAAATCTTTGGGGTATTATAATCTTGCCGAGACTATTCATCCGGATTCAGAGATCATTCATCGTACCGGAAGTCAGACCCCGGCTTATACTACCGGTGATCCCGTATCTCTATCTACCGGTGCTTATCAAGCAGAGATTGATGCAATTACGATACGGGGAATAGAACCTCTTACCTTCATAATGAGCTATGATTCCATGTATATAGCTGAACGAAGTGATCTGGGATATGGATGGAACCATAATTATGAATGGGAGATCGAGGATCAAGGGAGTGTCTTGGAGCTTTATCAGAATTCACATCAAAGTCTAACATTCATAAGAGAGAATGCAGCAAACGGAATGGTATACGGAAGCATTCAGGATAATGATGTTACAGTAGAGAGTGTGAAAGGTGATGTGAAGTATATTTGTCTGGAAGGTGGTAAAGGAATAGAGATTCTGCACCATGAGACAGGGGGATATACCTTAACTCAGGCAGATAAGACCATCTATGAATTCGATAGGGATGGATTCTTGATTCAGACCATCTCTCATACCGGTAATGTTGTAGACATCAGTCGGGGGGATCATAGTCTGAAACTGACAGAACAGATGTCCGGCTGCTATATTCTTCTGCAGTATAATGATGACGGGCTCCTTACAGTGGTAACGGATTCGGCAGGACGAAGCATATATCTGGACTATGATGATAAGGATCAACTGATTTCATATACGGATGTAAATGGCAGTGCGTTTGGATTCAGTTATGATGAAAACCATAGAATTCTGACCGGTACGGACCCGGATGGCCAGGAATATCTGGTAAATACATATGATGAAGAAGGACGGGTTCTGTCGCAGGATGACGGAGATCCGGGGACGGAGCTGATTCGGTTTGAATATAGCAGAACCGATGATGGATATCTCTTGATAAAGAGCAAAAATAAAAACGGAAAATATCTGTCGACAAAATCTGACGATAGTAGTAATATTATATCACAGGTTAATGAACTGGGCGATATGGTTTCCTGTGTCTATGACGATACCGGAAGACTGCTCAGTAAGACGTCTGCAGGGTTGACAGAAGCGTATTCCTATTCCGAAGAGGGATATCTGACAACTTTCACAGATGAACTGGGCAACCAAACCAGCTATCAATATGACGACTGCGGGAATTGCATCAGTGTTACAGATAATACAGGAACACGCAATTATCAATATGATGATAAGAATCGTCAGATCTCATCGACAGATGCACATGGAATTACAACCACCTATACCTATAACGACTATGGACTGCTAACTGAGGAGAAGGTTGAAGGAAAAGGCAAGACAAGCTATACCTATAATGGATATCAATTGACCGAAATTAAGGATGTTCTTGGTCATACAACAGAAACTGTCTATGATGCCGCCGGAAGATTAACGGATGTTACGGATGCACTGGGGAATCTGACACATACCACCTATGATGCCAGAGGAGCAGTTACAAGGATATCCCGGACGGATGCTGCAAGCGGTCAGACGATACAATGCTCATACAGCTATGATTCTGTAGGGAATCTGATCTCCTATACCGATGGTAACGGATATACGATCACTTATGAATATGATATTAATGATCAGCTGATTGCCGAGAACCATGCGGATGGAACAAGAACCGAATGCGTCCGGGATGGCGAAGGGAACATTCTCTCGATTACTTATTCGGATACTATACAGGGAAGCAGTATGGAGGAAGCAGTCTATGATGCCGCCGGTAATCTGACGGAGCTTAAGAATGTCTATGGCTATACAACCGCATACCAATATGGTTCACTGGGAAGATTAGAGTCTGTCCTTCAGCCGAATGGCGGTAAGGTTACCTATACCTATGATGAACATGGTCTTCTGACAGGGCAGACCGATGCAAGAGGGAATGTTACCACATTCTCTTATGATTCTTCCGGACGATTGACCGGAATGACAGACACGCTGGGGATAATCTGCAGGATTGGATATGACAGCTATGGTCAGATAGTATCTATCGAAGATGGCACCGGCAGTCGGACAACACTTACCTATGATGTCTACGGACAGGTAATCCGGTCTGAGGATGCAGCAGGTAATACTACAGCTTATGAATACGACAATGCAGGCAACCGGATTCGACAGACTAATGCACTTGGGGCTGTGACAGAATATGAATATGATTCCGCCGGTCAGGTAGTGACGGTACGGAAGCTTGGACAGAAGAAGGACAAGCTTGAGACGAATTATACCTATGATGCCTTTGGCAATATCATCTCCATTACGGATGGAGAGAAGAACACCTATCAGATCTCCTATGATAAGAACGGAAATCCGGTCGAGTATTATGATGCCTATGGAAGACTCATGCAGACCATGCGCTATGACTGTAGGAATCAACTGGTAGAGACAGTTCGTGCAGATGGGCAGGTACAGACCAGTACCTATGATGCCATGGGGAATCTGCTCTCCTCTGTTACACGGAACAGTAGTGGAACCGCA
>JAFUAW010000111.1 GCA_017460485.1 Lachnospiraceae bacterium
TATCATGCGCAGAAGGGGTGACGACTTATGATTAAGAAGGAAATGATAGCAATGCTTCTGGCTGGTGGACAAGGAAGCCGTCTTGGCGTTCTGACTTCACAATTAGCAAAGCCGGCCGTTGCTTTCGGTGGTAAGTATAAGATCATTGATTTCCCACTGAGTAACTGTATTAATTCCGGCGTCGATACCGTCGGTGTCCTGACACAGTATCGTCCGCTCAGACTTAATCAGCATATCGGAATCGGTATGCCGTGGGATCTTGATCGTAACATTGGTGGTGTTACAGTCTTACCTCCGTATGAGAAGAGCACAGACAGCTCTTGGTATACGGGAACAGCGAATGCTATCTATCAGAACCTGGAATTTATGGACTATTATAATCCGGATTATGTGCTGATTTTATCAGGGGATCATATATATAAAATGGATTATGAGGTAATGCTGGACTATCACAAGGAGAAGGGCGCAGCCGTTACATTGGCAACCTATGAGGTTCCGATGGAGGAAGCCAGCCGGTTTGGTGTGGTAATTACAGATGATGAGGGAAGGATTTCAGAGTTTGAGGAAAAGCCGGAGCATCCTAGAAGCAATAAGGCTTCTATGGGTATCTACATTTTTGACTGGAAGATATTAAAGAATGCATTACAGGTCATGAAGGATGTGCCGGAATGTGACTTTGGTAAACACATTATTCCTTATATTCATGAGAATGGAGAGAAGATCTATGCTTATGATTTCAAGGGATATTGGAAGGATGTAGGAACGCTTGGTTCATACTGGGAAGCGAATATGGAATTGGTAGATATCATTCCGGAGTTCAACCTGTATGAAGAATTCTGGCGGATCTACACCAAGAGTGATGCATTGCCACCACAATACATTGCAGATAACACGAAGATAGGGGAATGTATTATCGGTGAAGGAACAGAGATCTACGGAGAAGTAAAGCACTCTGTTATCGGTTCCTCAGTAACGATTGAAGAAGGTGCTGTTGTAAAAGATTCGATCATCATGAATGGTGCCGTGATCGGTAAGAATTGTGTGATCGACAAAGCGATCATTGCAGAAGATACCGTGATCGGAGAAGGAACCGTACTCGGTGTCGGCGAATATGCACCAAGCGATTACAAGCCGAAGGTATATGCGTTTGATCTGGTAACCATTGGCGAGAAGTCTGTAATACCTGCCGGAGTGAAGATTGGCAAGAATACAGCTATCTTTGGCGAGACCACCATGGAGGATTATCCGGGCGGCGAACTGAAGAGCGGCGGAAGCATTATAAAGGTAGGTGATCTGGCATGAGAGCAATAGGTATTATATTAGCAGGCGGTAACAGCAACCGTATGGGTGGTCTGTCCGCTAAGAGAGCAGTCGCAGCCATGCCGATGGCAGGAAGTTATCGAAGCATTGATTTTTCACTGAGTAATATGTCTAATTCGCATATTCAGAAAGTGGCTGTATTTACACAGTACAATTCCCGTTCCCTGAATGAACACCTGAATTCATCCAAGTGGTGGGATTTCGGTCGTAAGCAGGGCGGTCTGTATGTATTTACACCGACCATTACAACGACCAACAGCTATTGGTATAAGGGTACTGCGGATGCGTTGTATCAGAATATCAATTTCCTGAAGGACAGTCATGAACCGTATGTTGTGATCGCGTCCGGCGATGGTATCTATAAGCTGGATTATAATAAGGTATTGGAGGATCATATATCATCCGGAGCCGATATTACCATCGTATGTAAGCAGATCAAGCCGGAAGAAGATGATATCAGCAGATTTGGTGTTGTTACTTTAGATGCGGATAACCGGTTGACAAGCTTTGAAGAGAAGCCTTTGGTAGCACAGAGTGATCTGGCAAACATCGGTGTCTATGTCATCCGGCGTAGACAGCTGATCGAGCTGTTGGAAGCCTGCGCGAAGGAAGGCAGAAGTGATTTTGTTAAGGATATTATTATCCGTTATAAGGATGTGAAGAAGATCCACGGATATGTAATGGACGCCTTTTGGAGAAATATCAGCAGCGTAGATTCTTACTACAAGACGAATATGGAATTCTTGAAGAAGGATATCAGGGATTATTTCTTCCGGACACATCCGGATGTATATTCAAAGGTAGAGGATCTTCCACCGGCTAAGTATAACAGGGATGCGGTTGTTAAGAACAGCCTGGTTGCAAGCGGCTGTATCATCAATGGTACAGTTGAGAATTCTGTATTATTTAAGAAGGTATATGTGGGTAACAATTGTGTGATCCGCAATTCCATTATCTTAAATGATGTGCATATCGGAGACGGTTCCGTAATTGAGAATTGCATCGTTGAGAGCCGTGATACATTACGTGCGAATACAGAATATATCGGAGAACCGGACAAGATCAAGGTAGTAGTTGAGAAGAACTTCAGATATTCTATCTAGATCGGAAGAACGGATTTCATACACGGTTATACGATATGAGTAAATGTGACGTATGTCATAAAAGGGGGTTTGTCCGATGAACATTACAGATGTGAGGGTTCGAAAAGTTACAAAAGAAGGCAAGATGAAAGCGGTTGTATCGATTACGATTGATAATGAGTTTGTTGTACATGATATCAAGGTCATTGAAGGTGAGAAGGGGTTATTCATCGCAATGCCGAGCCGGAAAGCGGCAGATGGAGAATATCGTGATATTGCGCATCCGATCAATTCCGTAACAAGAGATCGTATTCAGAGCCTGATTTTAGAAGCTTATGAAAAAGCACTTACAGAGTCTTTTGATGAGACGGATGAATATTAATCATTCCGCAGTTTCAGAAGATAGATGAGGAAGAGCAGTTGCTCGAGGTATAAGGGTTATTTAACAAAGGGTTACACATGGAAACGCTGCGAATATGGGTCGCAGCGTTTCTTATGGTTTTTATTAATAATATGTAAATAATATCAAATGATACTAGACAATTATCTTACGTTGTTGTAATATAAACATTGCACACAATTTAATTTTTAAAAATAGATTCGGAATTGTAAGTGTGTGGCACATTTGACGAAAATAGATCTTACATGTTATAACGTAAGTCAGATATTCATAAGCGTAAGAATATAAAGGAGAGAACCATGCCTAAATTCAGTGTAAAAAAACCATATACCATTGTGGTGGCGATCATAGCATTATTAGTATTTGGATTTGTGACATTTACAAAAATGTCAACAGATCTTCTTCCTGAAATGGAGTTACCGTATATTGTAATTGTGACTGCTTATCCGGGAGCTGCTCCGGAACGAGTGGAGAGTCAGGTAACAGAGGTCTTAGAATCTGCCTTCGGTACGATCAATGGAGTGGAGAATATTACATCCAGGTCTAGTGAGAATTACAGTATGGTCATGTTGGAATTCTCACAGGGAACGAATATGGACTCCGTAAAGGTGGATTTGTCATCTGCGATTAATCAGCTTTCTCTCCCGGAGAATTGTGCCACGCCGATCTTAATGGAGGTTTCCATGGACATGCTTCCAACGATGGAGGTTACGTTGGATTATGAAGGAATGGATATCTATGAGTTGTCGGATTTTGCGGAAAAGGAAGTAATTCCGTATTTTGAGCGTCAGGAAGGCGTTGCTAATGTTGATGGTATGGGTCTTGTTGACGAGTTGGTCGAGATTGAACTGAATAAGGCTAATATTGATAAATTAAATGATAAATTAGCAGCTTATGTAGATGATAATCTGGCAGATGCCAAGGAGAAGATCGATTCTGCAAGTGCTGAGATCAATGACGCGCAGGCCAAGATCAACAGTGGCAAGAAAGAATTGGAAGAACAGCAGACTAATACATCCAATGAGCTGGCAACAGCCAGTCAGGCATTGGATGAATTGATGGCAACCAGAGCAGCATACAGCGCGCAGGTTACAAGTCTTCAGGCAAGTAAGGCGGCACTTCAGGCGGAAAAACAGGCCTATGAAGATGCCGGTATTGTGGAGATGGGACAGCAGCTGGAGGCGATGTTCACCTCTATTCAGACACTGGCACAGGCAATGGCACAAAATCCGTCTATGGCGGCCTTTATTACTCCGGAGATGATCGAACAGCTTCCGACGGATCTGGAAAGTGCAACGGATGAGGAACGGTTAGAAGCGTTTAAATTATTATTAACACAGCTGCAGGCTGCAGGCGCGCTGGAAGGTATCATGACAGATGAACAGGTTGCTATGTTCCAGTCATTAACAACGGAACAGATCGAGCAGATCTTGGCGGTGAATGAACGTATTCCGCAGATTGATGCAGAACTTGCTAATCTGGAGATTGAGATTGCGGCGGCACAGGCTGTCTTAAATACGATCAATGAAGCTTCCAATGAAGCACTTGCTAATTATTCAACCTTAGAAGCCGGAAAGATTACGGCTGCTGCAGGCTTTGGTTCTGCCGCAGCACAGCTTGCCGCGGCAGAATCTGCGTTAGAAGAAGGCAAGCAGGAGATGGAGAATGCCAAGGAATCCTATGAGAGCGCGAAGGAGACGGCACTGAAGAACGCGAATCTGGATGCACTCATGAATCTGGATACGTTATCCGGAATGATCATGGCACAGAATTTCTCCATGCCGGCAGGATATATCTATGAAGGAGATACCCAGTATCTCTTGAAAGTCGGGGATGAATTTGAAGGTATCGATGATCTGGATAATGCCCTGTTGTGCGAGCTTGACGGTATCGGCAAGGTTCGGTTAAAGGATGTGGCAGATGTAACATTGATTGACAACTCCGGTGTGGGATACGCAAAGGTTAATGGTAATGAAGCCGTTATCCTTACTATATATAAGTCCAGCACATCCGGCACTTCGGTAGTTTCCGATAATTGTAATGACGCCATTCAGAAACTGACCAAGAAATATCCGGATCTGCATATTATGAATCTGATGGATCAGGGAGAATATATTGATATTATCATCAAATCGGTATTGTCCAATTTGATCGTGGGTGCTATACTGGCGATCATTGTCCTTGCTATTTTCTTAAAGGATGTGAAGCCGACGATCGTTGTGGCATTCAGTATTCCGCTTAGTGTATTATTTGCCATTGTGCTTATGTATTTTTCCGGTATGACGATGAATATCATTTCTTTGTCAGGTTTATCTCTTGGTATTGGTATGTTGGTAGATAATTCCATTGTTGTAATAGAGAATATCTATCGATTGCGGAACAAAGGTATACCGGCAGCACGTGCGGCTGTCATGGGAGCCAATCAGGTAGCGGGGGCGATCATTTCCTCTACGCTTACCACCATTTGCGTATTTGTACCGATGGTATTTGCAACCGGTATTGCGAAGCAGCTCTTACCGGACATGGCATGGACGATCGCATTTTCTCTGATCGCGTCCCTGATCGTGGCGTTGACGGTCGTTCCGAGCTTTGGAGCTACCGTTTTAAGTAATACCAAGCCGAAGAATCATCCTTGGTTTGATGCGGTTGTACGTGTCTATGAGAAGGCACTCCGTTTTTCTTTGAAGCAGAAATGGATCCCGTTGCTTCTTGCCGTGGTATTGCTTGGCCTAAGTGTATTCCAGGCATTCCGCACCGGACTGGTATTGCTTCCGAATATGGCAAGTACCCAGATGTCCGTGCAGATCTCAACCGATCCGGAGAATTCTGACGAAGAGAATTATGCCATTGCAGATGAGGCGATGGAACGACTGCTGGCCATTGACGGTGTAGAGACCGTAGGAGCCATGACCAGTTCTTCTATGAGCCTGCTCAGCATATCAAGTTCAACCAGTGGTTTCTATTATTATATTACCGTAACAGAGGATGCGGCAAAGAACAGCGCGGCACTTGGAAAGAAGATGGAAGATACGCTGGCAGAGATGGATCTTACGGATTATGAGGTTACTCTGTCGAATATGGATATGTCAAGTCTTCTGGGAAGCGGAATGGAGATCAATGTCCGCGGATCGGATGTCGATGAGCTTCTTAAAGTGACCGAAGATGTTATGGCAATCTTAGAAGATGTCGGCGGTATGGAGGATATCACGAACGGTCAGGAAGAAGGCGACGATCAGATTAAGATCATTGTTAATAAGGATAAGGCAATGAAATACAATCTGACGGTTGCCCAGATCTATGCAGAACTGGCGGGTGCTTTAACGACAGAGAAAAATGCCACCGTTCTGACCATGAACGGTAAGGATTATGAAGTCCGTCTGAAGGATGAGACTCATACTGTGGATGTAGATAATCTGATGGATTATGAATTCGAAGTGTCCGTAACCAACGATGAGGGCGGTCAGGAGACAGAGATCCATACGCTGAATGAATTCGCTAAGCTTGAAACCGGCAAATCGGTAGCTTCGATCAGTCGTGAGAATCAGCAGCGGTATCTGACGGTTTCCGCGACTACAATGGAAGGTTATAATACAACCCTGTTATCCCGTGAGGTACAGGCGCGGCTGGATCAGTACGATGCACCGGAGGGTGTTACCATTGAGATCAGTGGAGAAAGTGAACAGGTTATGGAGGCGGTAAAGGATATGCTGCTTATGATCCTGCTTGCCATCATATTGATTTATCTGGTTATGGTTGCGCAATTCCAGAATCTGGTATCGCCATTTATCGTATTGCTTACGATCCCGCTTGCGTTTACCGGAGGATTCATTGCGTTATTTATTACCGGAAGCGAGATCTCCATGATCTGTCTGATGGGATTTCTGGTGCTTTCCGGTGTCATTGTTAATAATGGTATTGTGTTTGTTGATTATGTGAATCAGCTTCGAATCGGCGGTATGGAGAAACGGGAAGCTCTCGTGGAGACCGGTAAGACCCGTATGCGTCCGATCCTGATGACCGCGCTTACCACCATTCTTGCTATGTCGGTTATGGCATTCAGTAAGGATATGGGATCGGAAATGGGCAAGGGAATGTCGGTTGTCGTAATCGGTGGTCTGGTATACGGAACGCTGATGACCTTATTTATTGTACCGGTGCTCTATGATATCATTTACCGTAAGAAGGAAATGAAGCAGGTAGATATCGGAGATGAAGATTCCCTGCGGGAAGACGAGGAACGGTTAGCAGAAGGGATCGGAGATGTGGAGACAGTTCCTGCAGAAACGATTTCTGTAACGGTTGATACTTCTGGTAATATTAATGATACAGATCAGGAATGATATGGACTGCACAGATATTGTTTGAGCAGATGGATCCTATAAGAGAGTCGAAAAGATCCGGCGGGATAGTCGGAAAAATCGACTCTCTTATGTTGTTTTTTTGTTGATTATCGCATATAATTGTGCAAGATGCTATGAAAAGACTGATATTAGAATGAAAATGGAGAATAAATATGAGTAAACTAAAAGCAATTATCTTAGCAGCCGGCAAAGGCACCAGAATGAAGTCGGAGCTTCCGAAGGTCTTGCATGAGATTCACGGAAGATGTCTGGTAGAGTATGTGATCGATGCGGCAAGGGCAGCGGGGGCAGAGGAGATCTGTCTGGTAGTCGGACATAAAGCAGAGCTTGTAAAGGAGCGGATCGGCGATCAGGTGTCATATGCGCTGCAGGCGGAACAGTTGGGAACCGGACATGCGGTAAAATGCGCGGCGGATTTCATAGGAGAGGATGGAGATACCATGATCCTGTGCGGCGATACGCCGATCATTACCGGTGCAACGTTACAAGAACTCGTTGATTATCACAGAAAGCATCATTTCAAAGTAACCGTATTATCCACAATTTTAGATGATGCGACTGGTTATGGCAGGATCATTCGGGACAAAGAAGGCAGCTTTGCAAAGATTGTGGAACAGAAGGACGCAACCGATGAGGAAAAGGCTGTTCGGGAGATCAATTCCGGTATGTATGTGTTCCGTTCAGCAGATCTGAAGGAAAGTTTGTCTAAGATTACGAATCAGAATGCGCAAAATGAGTATTATCTGACAGATACCATCGAGATCCTGAATCGCGAGGCGAATGCCGGTCAGGTTGCTGCCGGCGCATATGTGACGGAACGTGCTGATGAGACAAGGGGTGTCAATACGGTAGAACAGCTTGAGGAGGCAGGAAAGATTCTTAAGCCTACCGCATAGCCCGGACTATAGCAAGTGATACATAGACTGATCATGGCTAAGAAGTCAGCCGGTGTCAGTGATGAAAGAGGCGTATTATGAAGATTATTGTTGGACTGGGTAATCCGACAAGTGAATATAACGGAACAAGGCATAATATCGGATTTTCGGTAATTGACCGGTTGGCGGATGAACACCGGATATCTGTATCTGAGAGGAAGTTCAAGGGATTATGTGGAAGGGGAATGATCGGTAAGGATAAGGTGCTTCTAATAAAGCCGCAGACCTATATGAACTTAAGTGGAGAGAGTGTGGTCGAAGCACTTCATTATTATAAGTGTGATCCCGAAGAGGATCTGATCATCATATATGATGATATCGATCTGGATGTGGGACGGCTTCGTATCCGTGGAAAAGGCAGTGCCGGTGGGCATAATGGCATGAAGAATATCATTGCGCATATCGGAACAGAGACTTTTGCCCGTATCCGGGTGGGAGTTGGAGCAAAGCCTCCGAAGATGGATCTGGCGGATTATGTGCTTGGACATTTTCATACGGAGGAAATGTTAGCAATCGAAGAAGGCAGGAAGCAGGCCTGTGAAGCAGCAGAAGTGATTTTGTCAGAGGGTGTCGAAGCGGCGATGAATCAGTTTAACGCGAAGAAATAAAATATCGCAACTGCAGCCATTAATGAAAACGGTAATGGAGGATAATGAATTGAATACCAAAGACAATTATCAAGTGATTATATCCACAGCATCCGCTTTTTTGGGTGGAGCGTCATATTGGGGATATGCAGTTTTGTTAAATCGAGATGGTATAATGGGTGTTAATACTATTGGCAATTTTAAGACATATGCTCTGTTGCTCTTGTTATTCACTTTCTTTTTTTTATTGACTGCAGGCATATATAGTATTATTAAAAGAAAAATTTTTCGGAGAAACGATGAACAGATTATAGATAAAACGATCGGAAAACCCCGATTAATTATTTTGTTAATTTTGGGCGGATTGTTTGTAGTTTGCAGCGGTATTCCATATTTTGATGATATAAGTTCTTTTCCGGAGTGGATGAATGCTTTAATTATTCTGCTTATTACTTTTTTTGTATTTGCTTACATATATTGTTCTGATACTCAGATTTGGAATAATAGATTTTTGTTGTTAGCGACAATATTATTAATTGTTATGTGTTCATCAATATGGGGCTATGCAAGTGCAACCTCTAATATATTTGTTCGCACCGGTTCAGGAGACTTTGGCTCGTATTATAATCTTTATCATGCTAGTGCATATATAGATACAATATATAATGTATATTATAAAATCCCATATATGGAAGGAATGCAATTTACGGATTTATATGGACACTATGGGCTCATATTTTATCCGTTTTTAAAGATATTTGGTGGAAATATTCATACTATTTCTATAATACTTGGAATACTGAATGCAGGATCAGCAGCTTTCGTTTTTTTAGCTGCCTGTATTGCTTTGAAGTCAAATTTTACAAGAGCAGCAGCTATTATAGTTACCACAGCTTTTGGCGTAAGTGCGCCTTTTATGAATATTTATTGGCAGGTTTTTCCACATAGAATTATATTTCCGGCTGCTTTTATTTTCTTAATTACATATTATTGGAGATATGGACTGAAGACAAGAGGGTATATAATAGGGACGATATGTTTGATTCTGAATATGATATGGAATAATGAAACAGCTATTATTTGCGGTGTGGCATGGACTGTCTTTTTAGTGGCTGAGAATATATATAATAATGGTTTCTCCATAAAGAACTTTATTAAGATTTTTGCAATTATAGTTTGCATGTGGATTGTAGTCATTACGGTTCCATTAACTGTCGTAAACATTTATAATCATATGTGTAATGGCTCGATTATAAGAATAACGGATTATCTTGGTCTGGTAAATGTTGATTTTATGAAGAACCGGTCTTCAGAATTAGATTTTTTCAATAAAGAATACGTATTTAAGTTATTTGCTTTTTTGTTGGGATTTGCTGTTTCCTTTGGAAATATGCTTTTTCAAAGAGAAGGTAAAAAGAGAACGGAATTAGGTTTTTTATTCAGTAATTCAGTAATAGCATTAGGATTAATGACATATTATATTAATAGGACAAAGGCGGGAAATGATCTGACAGATATGTATTATATATGCTGTTTGAGTGGATACTTGGATATTATGTATCAAAGAAAGAATCTATGGAAGAATCCTCAAAAGAAACAGTTATATCTAAAGGATGTATTTATTATTCTTTTAGGATCATTTTCGATTCTTATGCTGACTGTATCATGTTTTTATGGTATTGAGAAGTATCCTATCTGTTTATCTAAGAATGGAACCGGGGCATATGATTATAAGTCGTTTCAGGACTATACGAAAGCGATATATTCATCAATTGACGAGAATACGTGGTCGGCCGGTTTGGGATCAAGTGCTGTTTTTTTTGAGTTTGACAAGGATAAGCAGTCTTATGAATGGAATTATGTTGATGAAGATGAATTAAAAAAACATGATAATATTTTGCTCTTAAATGTGTATTATGATAAAATACCGGAAAATTATACTTTGAAATGTGAGTTTCCATATGAAGAATTAGTTTTTGGATATTTTGAAAAAAATGAGTAATATGAATACAATCCTGACACCTGTAATGGAGAGTGAGACCTATCAGGTGATCGAACAAGAAATGAATAAGGGGACTATGATAGCGGTATCCGGAATGACAGATACCGCCTTAAGTTGTGCCGTTCATTGTCTGGGTAAGGAGGAGCCTTATCGATTGATCATTACCTACAATGAGCAGAGAGCGCATGAATTATCGGAGATCTACCGGTTCTTTGACCGGGAGGTCTATGTATATCCGGCGAAGGATGTACTCTTCTACAGTGCGGATGTGCAGGGCAATACGATTGTGAGACAGCGGATCGAGATTCTAAGGTGTCTGCTGGAGAACCGGCGCGCTACGGTTATACTGCCGATGGAAGCTCTGTTGGAGCGGCTGCCGGGAATTGACGAGCTTCGGTCTAATCTGTATTCGATCAAATGTGGAGATACGGTTGATATTAAGAGCTTCCACAGCAGGATGACAGCCCTCGGATATGAGAAAAGGGACTTTGTCGAGCTTCCCGGACAATACAGTGTCCGGGGCGGTATTCTGGATGTCTATCCGCTTACCGAGGATTGTCCGTACCGAATCGAATTATGGGGCGATGATGTGGACTCCATCCGAAGCTTTGATGCGGAAAGCCAGAGATCGATCGAAGAATTCGGAGAGCTGATCGTCTATCCCGCATCGGAGTTCATTTTAAGTGAAGAGCGGATATTGCGCGGTCTTCGTAAGATGGAGACAGAACATAAGAAGACAGCAAAAGCACTAAAAGAGTCATTTCATACGGATGCATACGCGAGACTGAACCGGATGATGCAGACGGTGAAAGAAGAATTGACAGAGCTTCACGAAACGGTGGGAATGAACAGTTATATTCCGTATTTTTATGAGAAGCTGTATTCTTTTTTGGATTATTTTCCAAAGAACACAAAGATCTTTCTGGATGATCCGGGGCGGACAGAGGATGGTGTCAGGTTCTATGAGATGGAATATCAGGAGAACATGAAGAGTCGTTTGGAAGGCGGTTATATTCTCCCGGGGCAGATGGAAGTTCTGTATTCTTATGATGAGATCAAGCAGAAGCTGACCGACCGCAGTGTGCTGTTATTTGCATTGATTGGACAGGGGTTGTCTTATTATTCCAATCCGAAGACCTATGACTGGGAAACTAAGATGATCCAGTCTTACGATAATCATTTTGACATTCTGGTTAAGAATGTACAGACGTGGCAGAAGAAGAATTACCGGGTACTGATCCTTTGCAGTTCGGTCACCAGAGCCAAGCGTATCTCTGCCGAGCTCAGCGACTATGATGTTCTGAATTATTACAGCGAAGATCTGGACCGGGAGCTTATGCCGAGAAGTGTTATGGTCGCTTATGGAAGGTTGGCAAAGGGATTTGAACTGCCCAAAGAGCGTCTTGCGGTTGTCAGTGAAAGCGATATTTTCAAATTGCAGGAGCAGAACCGGCGGCGCAAACACCGCAGCTCATATCAGGGAGAGAAGATCAAGAGCTTCTCTGATATTGCGATTGGGGATTATGTAGTTCATGAGAATCACGGGATCGGAATCTATCGCGGGATCGAGAAGATTGAGGTAGATGGGATCGCCAAGGATTATATTACGATCGAATATAAGGATAACAGCAAATTATTTATTCTTGCGTCACAGCTGGATCTGATCCAGAAGTATTCCGGCAAGGAAGGCGCAAGACCGAAGATCGACAAATTAGGCGGTACCGGCTGGCAGAATACGAAAAATAAGGTAAAAGGCCATGTGTCGGCGATCGCCAAGGATCTGGTAGATCTCTATGCTGTGCGGCAGAACCGCGAGGGCTTTGCCTATTCGGAGGATACCGTATGGCAGCGGGAGTTCGAAGAGTCCTTCCCGTATGAGGAGACAGAGGATCAGCTTCGGGCGATCGAGGATACCAAGAAAGATATGGAAAGCAGGCAGATCATGGATCGCCTGATCTGCGGCGATGTGGGTTATGGGAAGACGGAGATTGCGATCCGCGCGGCATTCAAGGCTGTACAGGATGGCAAACAGGTTGTCTATCTGGTTCCGACGACCATTCTGGCGCAGCAGCATTTCACGACATTTACGGAACGGATGAATGGATATCCGATCACGATCAAGATGCTGTCCAGATTCTGTACTCCGACGGAACAGAAGAAGATCCTGGCAGGTCTGAAGGATGGTCAGGTAGACATTGTGATCGGAACACACAGGCTGTTCTCAAAGGATATCGTGTATAAGGATCTGGGACTTCTGATCATTGACGAGGAGCAGAGATTCGGCGTTACACATAAAGAGAAGATAAAACAGATGAAGAAGGATATCGATGTGCTGACATTAACGGCAACACCGATTCCGAGAACTCTTCACATGAGTCTGATCGGCATCCGAAGTATGAGTCTGTTAGAGGAACCGCCGATCGACCGCCAGCCGATCCAGACATATGTAATGGAATACAATCCCGAATTAGTACGGGAAGCGGTCCGAAGAGAGCTTGCCAGACAGGGGCAGATCTATTATGTCTATAACAGGGTTCAGGATATAGCGGATGTAACCGCCGGGCTGCAGGACATGATCCCGGAGGCCCGGATCGCATATGCTCACGGTCAGATGAAGGAACGGGATCTGGAGACCATTATGTATCAGTTCATCAATCATGATATTGATGTGCTTGTGACGACCACGATCATTGAGACCGGACTGGATATCGCCAATGTGAATACCATGATCATTCACGGGGCTGAGCGGTTGGGACTTGCACAGCTCTATCAGCTGCGGGGAAGGGTCGGAAGGTCTAACCGGAGAGCATCGGCATTTTTAATGTATCAAAAAGACCGTATGTTAAAAGAGACGGCAGAGAAGCGGTTACAGGCCATCCGGGAGTTCACGGATCTGGGCTCCGGCTACCGCATCGCGCTTCGGGATCTGGAAATCCGCGGGGCGGGCAATCTTCTGGGAGAGGATCAGTCCGGACATATGGAATCTGTTGGATATGAATTGTATTGTAAATTGTTGAACGATGCGATCCTGGAGCAGAAAGGAGAGGTCGTTGCAGATGATTTTGAAACTTCCGTAGATCTTCCGATGGATGCATTTATCCCGCCAACCTATGTTAAAAATGAGGCGACAAAGCTAGATCTGTATAAGCGGATCGCGAGTATCAACAGTGAAGATGCTTATATGGATATGCAGGATGAATTGACGGACCGGTTCGGGGATCTTCCGACAGAGGTTGAGAATCTTCTGGAGCTGGCATTCTTAAAATCCAAGGCGCATGCCGCATATATTGCGGAAATAACGGAAAAAGGGAAAGAAATTCATTTTGTCATGTATCCGAAGGCAAAGGTCAAGGTTGAGCAGATTGATGAATTCATGCAGGGATACCGCGGAAAGATGCGAATGGCGGTCTTGAAAGCACCAACCTTTATCTTGCAGATCAAGCCGATGGGTAAGAAGGATCTGCTCAAATGTGTTGAAAATGTGATAAATCAAGTTCAACTATTGATAGAAAATAAAAAAATGGTATAATGAGCGCATAAGCCATGAGAGCGGTTACAACAAAAGTAATGAATGGAGATATATTAAAATGAAAGCAAGAAAAATAACGGCAATTATACTGGCAGTGATCTTATGCGCCGGTCTGACACTTACCGGATGCGGCAAGGAAGGATCATCTGTCAAGAAGAATTCTAAGAATCATCAGGCAGCAGCAGATGGAAAAGATCCTTCGGCGGTATGGGTGCTGCGGGTGGATGATAATGATGTATATTTAAATGAAGTGAATTTTTATGCGTTGTCTTTGTTGGAAGGAATGGGCGTGGAACAGGGAACGGATATGAGCGCGTATTACAGTGAGAGCTATCCGACACTGGATTCCGCATTTAAGGCACAGCTTCTGCTTCAGATGCGCCAGACCAAGATCCTTTATCAGAAGGCGGTTGAACGGGGGCTGACTCTGACCGCAGAGGAAGAAGCAGAGATGAACGAACTGGTAGATGCATTTATTCAGAATTATGATTCAGACACACAGGAAGAGTATGGATTTGACCGGGATGTGCTGGTGAAAATATATACGGAAATGGGACTGATCAAGAAATTGGAGAATACTTTACAGGAAGAAGCGGAGTATGAAAAGCAGGACTATGGTACATTTTATAATTTTGTATTTCTGACGATCGAACTGGATGAAAACGGTAATGGTGTGCTGGATGAGAACGGACAGTATGTGGAATTATCCCAGGATGAGATCCTGGCACAGAAAACGAAGGCGGAAGAAGTGCTGAACCGCCTGAAAAACGGAGCGGATCCGGAAAGTGTGATTGAAGAATATGATCTGTCTGCTACATCCGGTCTGATGCATGCGACTTCTGACAGCCTGCGTGATACTTACGGTCTGAAAGATGGTGAGGTCAGTGAGCTGATTCAGAATGATTTTGGATATTCGATAGAGAAAATGGTGTCTGTAGTGGATTCCGATTATTCCGAAACCGTGAATGCATATAATGAAAGCTCTTCCAAGAGCAATGCTGTAGAAGATCAGGAAAATGCATGGTTTGATTCTTATTTCTTCACCGCAGATGATGTGGATAGTGAAGTATGGGGCAAATTCACGTTTCAGGATTTCTTATGATCTTTTGTGTTTCTTATAGTATGATTTCTTATAATCATGTAGTAATATAGATGCCTAGCATGAAAATGAGAGTATCTTATATAAGGATCAGCCGGCTGTCCGGCAGATCCCGCATGTTAGTATGGAGGATATAGCATGATGCAGGGGACCGGGTTCAGAGCGTGGAAAAGAATATTCTTAGGAATGGTGTTGGCGGCTGCCTTGACGATAATGGCGGCGTGCCAGAATGACATTACTGATGAAGAGGCTGAGCAGATCACGGTATTCACGGTAGGGACTGATACTGTGAATTTGAATGAAGTCTGGATCTATGCTAAGACGATCCAACAGGAATATGAAGAGAGCTACGGCTCTGGAATCTGGACAGTAGAGCTTCAGAATGATAAAGGACAGACGCAGACGGTTGAGGATATTACAAAGGAAGATATTATAGAAGAGATTCTTCAAGTAAAAGTTCTGAACCAAAAAGCGGGTGCATTCGGGATCGCGCTTACAACAGAGGATCAGACCAGTATTGATACCCAGGCGCGAAGCTTTGTTGACGGACTGACGGATGTGGACAAGCAGGAAACCGGTATCACATATGAGCTTGCGGTTCAGGTCTTTGAAGAGAATATGATCGCGGGGAAGGTCTATGATCGGATTATGGCGGACGGAAGTGTGGAAGTCTCTGATGAGCAGTGCCGCCAGACTAAGATCTATGATCTGTATTTTCCGATCTATGCGGAGAACGAGGTCGGCGAATTCAAAGCAATGTCCCGAGAAGACCGCATCAAACAGTATGATAATGCCAAAGAAGCTTATAATAAGATTACGGCGGACGAAGACGGAGTAAGTATTGAAAATGCAGCATATGAGTATGGCGCGGATGAGTCTTCATTTTATACGATGTCCAAGAGTGAATATATTACGCAGTATGGAATTGAGATCACGGATCAGCTGTATGAATTAAAGGACGGCGATTATCTTGGCATCATCGAGAGCGAATATGGTTATCATATTTTCCAGATGGTTGCGCTGACCGATGCAGAAGCAACACAGGAAAAGAAACTTGCCATGGAAGAAGAAATGAAGAGAGATTACTTTAATCAAGCGTTCCAGTCTTATCTGGATGAGATCGATTCAACATGGAAGATGTCCAAAAATGTGGATGAAGAAGCATGGAATCTGATCCGGTTTGCGCCGGAATCGGAGACAACAGAAGAAAAGTAAGTGCCCCGAAACATCCGAAAAACATCCAAAAATTAGTATATTTTCTGCTTGACACGGTAAAAATACATAGATATAATGATAAAGCATGCGTGATGAAAGTCCCGCGTGCTTTTAAGGTCTGTAAATACTTGCAGAACCTTATATTATTACATTAGAGGGAGGTGCCATCATGTCGAAGACATGATTTTTGTTGCACCGACCGAATTGCCGCCGAACATAGTGAGGGGGCGCTACATTAGATATAGGAGGTGAAAAACATGCCAACATTTAACCAGTTAGTTCGTAAGGGAAGACAGACGATCGAGTCTAAGTCTACAGCTCCGGCTCTTCAGAAGGGTTACAACTCACTTCGTAAGAAGCCTACTAATTTATCTGCTCCACA
>JAFUAW010000112.1 GCA_017460485.1 Lachnospiraceae bacterium
GTCGATAAATATCTGGAACTTTTCCGGATCGTGACGAATGATACCGCCGGAATCGCGTTGCTTAAGGACAAGCTTCAGGGATTCTTAGCCCCGGAAATTGCAGAGGATCTGACTACCATTATTGCCAGTGTCGAGCGGGTAAAGAGCGCGGATTTCAAGATGAGCTTCGATCCGACCTTAGTGCGTGGAATGTCTTATTATACCGGACCGATCTTCGAGATCTCGATGGATGAATATGGCGGATCGGTTGGCGGCGGCGGCCGCTATGATGAGATGATTGGGAAATTCACCGGTCAGAATACCAGTGCCTGTGGGTTCTCGATTGGATTTGAACGGATCGTCATGCTGCTGTTAGAGCGGGATTATAAGATCCCGACAGCGGGAACGAAGGTCGCGTACCTGATCGAGAAGAATTTGCCGGAGGACAAGCTGATGGAGATCTTCGAGCAGGCAGGCGTGGAGCGTGCAGACGGCAAGCAGGTCAATATCGTGATGATGAAGAAGAATAAGAAGTTCCAGAAGGAGCAGATGATGAGCGAAGGGTATGAGGAATTCAAGGAATTCTTCATTGATAAGATATAGAATCAGGAGGATGTTGAGATGGCAGAGTCTATGAAGGGCTTAAAGAGGAGCCATAGATGTGCGGAATTAAGTAAGAGTAATGTTGGTGAGCAGGTAACAGTTATGGGCTGGGTGCAGAAGACAAGGAACACCGGCGGCTTGATCTTTGCGGATTTGCGTGACCGCAGCGGGATTCTGCAGATCACCTTTAATAGTGAGAAGATCGGAGAGGAAGCATTTGACAAGGCATATAAGCTCCGTAGTGAATTCGTGATTGCTGTAACAGGAACGGTTGTTGAGCGGGAGGGCGGCGTGAATCCGAATCTGGCAACCGGTGAGATCGAGGTGTTGGCTGAGACCTTAACCGTGCTTTCAGAAGCAGAGACACCTCCATTTCCGATTGAAGCAGAGAGCAAGACGAGGGAAGAGCTTCGCTTAAAATATCGTTTTCTGGATCTTCGCCGTCCGGATATTCAGGCGAATCTAATGCTTCGGAGCAAGGTATGTATGTTGGCGCGTACCTTCCTTGCAGAGGAAGGATTCTTGGAGATTGAGACACCGATGTTGACCAAGTCTACACCGGAAGGTGCCAGAGATTATCTGGTTCCGAGCCGAGTGCATCCGGGGAATTTCTATGCACTTCCACAGTCTCCGCAGATCTTCAAGCAGCTGCTTATGTGTTCCGGATATGACCGCTATTTCCAGATCGCGCGGTGCTTCCGTGATGAAGATCTTCGTGCGGACCGGCAGCCGGAATTCACACAGATCGATATGGAATTATCCTTTGTGGATGTAGATGATGTGATCGATGTCAATGAGCGTTTGCTTGCTAAGATGTTCAAGGAAGCGATCGGCGTAGAGGTTCCGCTTCCGATTCAGAGAATGACTTGGAGAGAAGCAATGGACCGTTATGGTTCAGATAAACCGGATCTTCGTTTCGGTATGGAGCTTCACGATATAACGGATATTGTGAAAGACTGTGAATTCGTGGTATTTAAGGGTGCTATCGAGAATGGCGGCAGTGTCCGCGGCATTAACGCAGAGGGACAGGGCGCAATGCCTCGTAAGAAGATTGACGCTTTGGTTGACTTTGCCAAAGGGTATGGCGCGAAGGGGCTCGCTTATATTGCAATCCAGGAGGATGGAAGCTATAAGTCCTCCTTTGCGAAGTTCATGAAGCCGGAGGAGATGGATGCCATTGTGGCTGCACTTTCCGGTAAGCCGGGAGATCTGCTTCTGTTTGCCGCAGATAAGAATAAATTAGTCTATGATGTGCTTGGTGCTCTCCGTGTTGAGCTTGCCAACCAGATGGGACTTCTTGATAAGAATGAATACCGTTTTGTCTGGATCACGGAATTCCCGCTGCTCGAGTGGAGTGAGGAGCAGAATCGGTATCTTGCCATGCATCATCCATTTACGATGCCGATGGAGGAGGATCTTCCTTACTTAGAGACCGAGCCGGGACGGGTACGTGCCAAGGCTTATGATATCGTACTGAATGGAAATGAGATTGGCGGCGGTTCCGTTCGTATCCATCAGGATGATATTCAGGAGCGGATGTTCGCAGCACTTGGATTCACAAAGGAAGCTGCTTATGAGCAGTTCGGTTTCCTGCTTACCGCATTTAAGTATGGAGTACCGCCGCATGCAGGTCTGGCTTACGGATTGGATCGATTGATCATGCTGATGGCTAAGGAGGATTCCATTCGTGATGTCATTGCATTTCCGAAGATCAAGGATGCTTCCTGCCTGATGTCAGAGGCACCGAACGTAGTAGATGCAAAGCAGCTTGAGGAATTATCCATTGCTGTGGTAAATCAGGAGTAGTTGAATGAAATATCAGTATTTATTTATATTTGGAATTGCTGTGACTATGGGACTTGCGGGCTGCGGTAATTCAGCTAATACGAATCAGGCGGAAACAGACACATCGGAAGATGTGTCTGTTACTGATCTGTCTCAAAATTCATCTTCGAATACGGATGCGGATACGAATGTTCTGTTGCCGTCTGATCTGTCCGGATACCGGAAGATCTCTGATGATATGCCGGAAAAAGGTCCGTCCGTCAGCAATCCGGGAACCAGAGAGCATTTCTCCTTTACGGATGAAGATCGTACTTATGTATTCACGGAAACAGAGACCTTATGGCTCTATAATCAATCATTGATCAATGATCTGCATACGGAATTCATGCTGAATATAAAAGGAAACAAGGTAACACTGGTTCCACTTAGTGCAGAGGATAAATCTAAGGTTCCATTATCTTTGTATCAGGATGTCTATGAAGATGAGAACGTGAAGATCTATCGCGGGCGGATCATGGATGTAAATGATGACGGAGAAGATGCCGCGGATGATAGTTCTGATAATAGTGCAAATGATGCCAATACATCCGTCGATAGTTCGTCCGGAGAGACTGCGGATAGCGGGAGTATGGATGAAGGTGAGCCAATGTATCTGACACTATATGATCTTGTTTTTCAGGTAGATGGCTGGCAGACAGTGATTGAACAGGGAACCATATCTTCAGATTCCTTATATCAGGAGCTTGCACAGATGGGGACGGCAGTTCAGGAAGCAGGCAATAAGGAAACTTTGAGTAATGTCATAGATGGATACCGAAGCTCTCCAGTCTTTGAAGATTATTGCTTTGCATACCGCGAAGGTATGACACATACCGGTTTCTTCTACTGCTCGCCGAATTCCAAGCAGGCAGTGCATGACAGTGTAACGGTCTATATGTCGATTTATCTCCCGGATTGGGATAGTTATGCAGTTCTGCATGCAGAAGCGGTGCCGTCGGATGTGAACAGTCTGGAGGATACCGGAGAAGAATATGACGGTTTGCCAATTCTTGCGGACTATGCCGGAGAATTGAAATATTATCTGATTGGCGAAGATGGGATGTGTGTATATCTGGAAGGGGCACCGGGAGAAGCCGGAAGCTCGGACAAAGTGTATACGGTAAAGGAAGCGGCTTATATTTTTAGGCTGGTATTTTCGAAGTGATAGATAGGTATATGTGGATTAGCAACATGGAAGCAGCCGGAAGTAAAGAATAGAAGACTGGATCATTAGAGAACATCCGGTTCATAATTCGGCGATGTAGCAGTGATAGGAGGGTATTATGGACAAGTATAAGAAGTTATTAGTTGATACATGGAATGCGATCAAGGAAACAAATGACAAGGATTACCGCTATGGTGTCGATCCGGCAGGATATCGGAAGGAAGCGCATATTCCGTATATTCCGGATTATAATCCGATGCATGTTATGAATCTATATTATCCGAAGAATTATTGTGTGGAAGACGGTCTGCTTCCGGTCATCATCTATATTCATGGCGGAGGATATCTGTATGGCATGGTGGATGATTCCGAGCGGTATCTTGGCTATCTTGCCAGTCAGGGATTCGCTGTAATGGCAATGAATTATCGGCTGCTTCCGTATAATGATATGCAGGGAATCGTTCAGGATATCTATGATAGTCTTCATTGGCTTGCTGCATATGGTCCGAAGCGGGGCTTTGATCTAACTCGTGTCTGTGTAAATGGCGACTCCGCCGGTGGACATCTGACAGAGCTGGTAACCTGTATCAGCATGCAGGAGAAGCTGCAGAAGATCTACGGTGTGAAAGCACTTCCATTTACCATCCGGGCAACTGCCCTGTCCTGTCCGACTTCCGAAATGGACAAGCTTTATCTGGTAGGCGGTCCGGAAACCGAAAGCGGACAAGGCACCTGCAAGGCATATATGGAGTTGTTCTTGGGAGAACAGGGAGAAGCTGCTCCTTGGGCAAAATATATGAGCCTCTCAGAAGTGATCACGAAGCAGCCATTGCCACCGCTTCTGATCATTGGTGCGGAAAGCGAATCCGTGCATGCACATACAGAATTCCTGATCCAGACGCTGAAGAAAGAAGGGCAGGACTATGAGACGATGATCTGGAAGGATGAGGACGGTCTGCATCTGCAGCATGTGTTCAACATTTCTCATTGGGAGTGGCTGGAAAGTATTGAGACGAATCAAAGGATGCTTAAGTTTTTCAGGGAACATGTGAAATGAATGGACAAAGGGGATGCAAAACGCATCCCCTTTGAGTTGTCTATACTTCTGTTTTCTTAAGTTGGCGTTTGAGAGATTCAATCTCCTCCTGCATGATATCGATCATATAAGCGACCGTATTATCATCCATCATTTTAAGTTCCTTCGAGAACATCTCCATCACCTTCTCTGTATTCAGAAAAAAATCATATAGCATTTCATACAATGGTTTGAATTCCGGATAGGCTGTAATCAGCTCCACGATATCCTCCGGTCGATCTGAAGACAGGAACACCATCCATGCGTCCAATTTACTGTTGATAGCTTTATTTTGATGGTTTAAGCACGACATAATTATACAAATTTACTGCCAACATGTCAATTAAAAAATAATTCGAACGTATCAATTTGAATAATGGTAATATTTTCAATAAATGAATATTAAAAATTGACAAAAGATAGATAAACAATTAAAATAAAAGTGCAATATAGGGATGAACCACGAAATAGGTTATTGGATGAAGAAGGAAGATCAATTATGTACTCTTCTGTTATGGGGCTGGCAGAGAGTATGGCATACCCTGAGCGTTCATGAGGAAGAAAGGACGGGATATATTTGAAGAACGCATATGAAGAAGCCGATAAGATGGATTGGGACAGGGAAGATAGGTATCAGAAAGAATATTGCTCCTTGAATAGTATATACCTTATGGTAATGGAAGAACAGCATTATAACAGTCCAACTCCGTTTGATGACACATTTCGTACAGAATGTGTGAGAATGACGGAATGGATGATCCCATTGATCAATGAGGTGTATGGGACAACATATAATGAATATTCCATGATAAAGCTTCATGAAAATGAGCAGATGTTATTGACTGCTGTGGATGCAAATGATCTGAATCAAAAGGGGATTCCGAGGAAGATTACAGACATGACGATTGAGATTGAGGATTGTTTGTATCATTTGGAGTGTCAGTCGGATGAGGATGGAACGATGCTGATTCGGGTTGTGGAGTATGATTTGTGTATTGCTGCACGAACGGCTGCATATGATAAGAAAAAGGACACATTAACTATACAAGTGCCCCGGTCAGCAGTTGTTTTTCTTAGAAGAGATAAGTCGAAAGCACCGATGACAGTGATATATGATTTTGGAGATTCTAAGACACAGCTTACGATTCCTACGATATCAGTTCAAAAGTATTCAATGGAGGAAATTTTTCAGAAGAAATTGTATTGTCTGATTCCTTTTTATTTTATGAGATATGAAAGATTATTTGAACAGGGATATGGATTAGAATGTGAACCAATTAGGACAGATTTGAAACGAATAAATGAGATGTTATATGAGCTTAGCATAAGTGGTGAGATGCCGGAGATCTATGTGAGGGATCTTGTTGAACTGACGCAGACAGTACTGAAGCAGATTACACGGAAGCTGAACGATGATGAAAGAGAAAGGATCGTGAAGAGTATGGGTGGAAGAGTATTGGAGATGGAATCGGATAGAATATTGGAAAGAGGAAGACAGGAAGGAAGAATAGAGGGTATACAGGAGATTATTCTTCGTGCGATAGATTCTTTGCGGGAGAATTACTCCTCGGATGAAGTTCCGATTCAATTAAAGAAGCTGTTTGGACTTACAGATGAGGAAACAGCACGTTATATGAAGATGTAATTGACCCCGGAATTATCGAATACCATAATATTCACAATTGAATAGTATAAAGAGAGATGAGCAGATAAAGTTATGGTAGGACTGACATTATCGGTTCATCTCTTTTATTTTGGTTCGATCGATAGGTTCTTAGGATATAATTCAGAAACGGAAACCGCAAAGTTTTTAGAAAAAATACAATCATTCATAATCGATAACAGGAAGATTAATTGTGTATCTCCCTGTTATCATTTTTGCTGTCTTGATTAGAAATAATAATGTTCTACAGAATCTCCAACAGTGTATTTACCAGCAGATCATCTTCTTCCGGACTTAGGAAGCAGAATCGGATATATTTGTTACTGAGCCCCATGAAGTTCGAGCAGTCCCGGATCATCAGACCTTTTTTGATGCAGTGTTCAAAGACCTGATCGGCGGTCATATTCTTATCAAGCAGCTTGACAAGGACAAAGTTCGTGGCCGGTGGGAAGACCTTGAGTGTCTTGTGAAGACGCAGGGCAGAGCAGACCAGATTCTGTTCTAATGCGATCTGATCTCTGGTTTTATTGATGTAATCGGTATCTTTGAATAACAGGGGACCGGCATAGGCGGCGATGGAGTTAATGGACCAAGGGTTGCTGTGCTTGTTGATATAGTGCAGGAGCTTGGTATTCGAGGTACAGCCATAGCCAAGGCGAAGTCCCGGTGCGGCGAAGAACTTGGATACGCCGCGGAGCACTAAGAGGTTGTTGTAGTCCTTTACCAGAGACAGAGCGGAGAGGGTCTCCGGCTTCCGTATGAATTCGATATAGGTTTCATCAACCAGCAGGAAGGTTGAGGTCTTTTTGCAGTGTTCGGTAAGAGCCTTCAACCGTTCAAGAGATATGCAGGTTGAGGTTGGATTGTTCGGATTGCAGAGGATTACCATATCGATGGAATCATCTATTTTTGTTATCAGATCATCAACGTTTAATTGAAAATCGTCCTTTTCCTGCAAGACATGGTCAAGGATCTCACTTTTTACCTCTTTTAAGTCCCGTTTGTATTCGGAATAGGTCGGCTCGATCACGATGGTTTTCTTTGGTTTGATGGTATGGATAAAGGTTACGATCAGTTCTGTAACACCGCTTCCCGGCAGGATATATTCGGTATCAACACCGGTATAGGTATGAATGGCTTCTTTTAATTCTTTGTATTCCCGGTCCGGATAATCGGAGATGACATCCATGTGCTCTGCCAGTGCGGCTTTTACCTGCTCGGACAATCCGAACGGATTCACATTGGATGCAAACGGATGGATATCTTCTCGGCGGATGCCGTACATTTCTTCTACCTTTTCTAGATCACTTCCGTGAAACTGATCTGTCTGCTTTAACATATATGATCCTCCTCCTGTTGATGGATAGCTTCCGGGTTTTTTGACCGTTCCAATTGGCATATCCTTCTATAATTCTATTCCCCGGTAACTTTTGTCAATCTGCCGCTTAGATAAAAATCTCCGGTTCAGATGATATCTGCTTTATTTATTCGACAAAAAGTGGTACAATGTACTTTGAGTTATGCTCAAAGTTCGTAAATGAACCTGGTACTTGTATTATACTACTTAAATTGCGAATAGCAAGTGAGGTATAGGATATCTTTTATACTGTGGGTAACCGTGCAGGGGATTGAATACGGAAGTAAGATATTTGAAATAGATCAGTTTAGTGTAAAGGATGCTTAGGCTATGAAAGAGAAGGTCGAACAATTTGCGAAGGGTGAATATAATGTTCATCGTCCGGATGTGGTGATTTCGGTTGACCGTTTACAGCTGAATATAGAAGAGGGCTCCGTCTATTACGGAAGCTTTGAGATATATAGTGCGGATGATGGTAAGATCAAGGCCATGGTTTATGACAGTAAGTATCTCTTCAAGATCGATCCGCATAATTTTATTGGCAGATCTCAGGTAATCGAGTATTCCTTTGATGCGTCCAGATGGGAGAAGGGCGAAAAGATCTCCGGCAATATCTATATTGTGACAGATGGTGGAGAATATACGGTTCCATACGAGATTGAGATTACTGACCCGGTCGTAGCAACCAGTATGGGGAACTTAAGTGATATGTTCCAATTCGCAAACCTTGCGGAATCGAACTGGGGTGAGGCGGTACGGATCTTTACATCGGCAGATTTTAAGCGGACATTCCTGCAGCGGGAGCCGGTATATCTGCGTGTCTATGAGAGTCTGACACGAAGTCTGTCGGCAAGTCAGGCTATGGAGGAATTTCTGACTTATACACATAAAAAACGGTCTATGACTTTGTCTGTGGCGGATACCAAGCTAGTTCTTCCGCATCATACGGTTCCGGAACGACATACTCTTGTGATCCAGCGGAATACATGGGGATATCTGAATGCGGAGGTTCACAGCGATGTCCGGTGGATTCAGCTGCAGAAGCAGTATATCAGTACGGAAGATTTTACAGCCAATAAGTATCATTTGAATTATATGATCAATCCGGAATTTCTGGGAGAGACCATGGGAAGCGGTCACATTGTGATCGAGACGGTATATCAGAGATTAGAGATTGAGGTGGTCGTGAAGCCTGAGCAGGAAGTGAAGGCGGAGACGAGGCATCTTTTCACGAATCATCATATGATGAAGGTTCATCAGAGCAGTCTGGTGCGTAACTATCTGGCATTCCGCCGCGGCGAGATCGATCTTCGAACTTATGTAGACCGTACGCTATATGCTTTGCGCAATTTGACACAGTATGTGGCGGATGATAAGCTGTATCGTCTGGGAATCCTGCATATGAATATACTGGCCGGTAATTCTTCTCTGGTAGAAGAAGAATTCAAACGGATCGATGCGGATCAGGACAGTGTGGTTGTCGGCGATCAGGAATCCAGTTATTATGCGTATTTGAAAGCACTGCATTATAAAGAGTCGGAGTTGATCGCGGAAGCGAAGCAGAAGATTCGTTATATGTATGATTCCGGAGATGATTCTCTGTTCTACTTCTGGTTGATGCTGTTTTTGGATGATTCGGAAGCAACGGAAAAAAGCTGGTTTTATGCTGAGATTGAGCGGATGTATGCGGAAGGACTCCGCAGTCCGATCCTGTATTACGAGATCTGCGACATGTTCAATCATGAACCTCTGCTGCTTCGCAAATTAGGAGAATTGGAATTGTCTGCCCTTCGTTGGGGCATTGTGAACCGTTATGTGACAGAAGATCTGTTCCCGATCATTGTAGATCTTGCCGGCCGCGAACATGGATTTTACCCGCATCTGTTTCATGTATTGCAGGAGATTGATCTTCTGTACCAGAATGAAGATGTATTGCGGACGATCTGCGGCATGCTGATCCGTTCCGGCCGTATGGAAGAACGTTATCATCTGTATTTTGAACGCGGAGTGGAGGCTGATTTCAAATTGATCGGTCTGCATGAAGCATATATCCGGAGCATGGATAAGAAGGAATATAAGAAGATTCCGGAGAATGTGATCCGGTATCTGGTATACAGTAATTCTTTAAGTGATTATGAAATGGCATATGTATATGCTTCATTGATCAGCAATAAGACGGTCTATCCATCCTTGTACGGAGAACTGGCGCAGACCATTGAGAATTATATGGAAACACAGATCGTTCAGGGAGTGATCCATGAATTCTTGTTGGTGATCTATCGGGAATTCCTGAAGCCGGATGCCGTTAATCCGAAGTATGCGGCTAAGCTGACCAATATCATTTTCAAACGCCGTCTGACCTGTAAGAATCCGAATATTCGGGCAGTGATCGTCAGTCATCAGGAGATGAATGAGGAACAGCAGGCAGCACTCAAAGACGGAGTTGCCTATGTGGATGTGATCACGGATTCTGCGATCTTAACATTGGTGGATCATAAGGGCAATCGTTATGTCAGTACGATCCCGTATCAGTTGGAACGGCTGGTAAATGAGAAATCCTACCTCAGTACCTGTGAGCATTATAATCCGTCCGATCCGCGGCTGCTTGCTTATGTCTATACGAAGGTTGGCAGACGACAGCTGAATTACGCGAAGGATGTCAATGACGCAAGGGATGTTCTGGAATGCAAGGAATTAAGTTATGAACTCAGGCAGAAGGCACTGCTTCAGATCATAGAGTATTATATGACGAATTACGATGGCGATATTCTGGAGAAATATCTTCTTCAGGTGGATCTTAACTATCTGGATAAGGTACATAGCGCAGAGATCATCAGCGGATATATCACGCGGAATATGAACCGTAAGGCTTATGAAGTGATCAAGCAGTACGGATATCAGGGAGTTGAGCTTCCGCGACTTCTGCGGCTGGCATCCTTTGTGGTAACGGATTCCGATCTGCTCGGAGATGAAGCACTGACTTCTCTGTGCATTTATCTGTATCAAAAGGGACAGTATAATGACCGGATCATCAATTATCTGGTGTTTTATTACAAATCCTGCTGTCAGGAGCTGTCCAGACTGTGGGAGACCGCGATCGTTGTTCTCGGCGAGGCCAGAGAACTGGAGGAGAATATTCTCGCGCAGCTGATCTTTGCGGACGCAAGACTGGATAACGAAGTCGATATCTTTACCACATATTATAACGGCAGACACCGGGGCATGGTTACTAAGGCTTATTTGAAGCGGATGGCATACAGGAGTTTCATTCTGGAAGAATGGGTATCTGACCGGTTGTTTGAATATCTGTTGTTGGAAATGAAGCGCGGCGAGATTCAGGATGACATCTGCTCCTGCGCAGTCTTAAGTCATTTCGCAAAGCTGGCAAGACTGCATGAGGATGAACAGGCGGCTGCGGTGAAGCTGATCAAGCAGTTCTTGGATCGCGGGATCGTGCTGCCGTTCTTTAAGAACTTCATAGAATATGTTGAGCTTCCGCAGGAGGTCTTCTTGAAGACATATCTGGTCTATAAAGGGGAAGACCGACAGGATGTGATCGTGAATTACAGTGTGGGAACCAGTGAATTGCAGACTTTGAATTTCAAGCCTTGCAGGATGGAAGAACGGATCCCGGGATATTATGTTCAGGAATTCATTGTATTCCACGGAGAACAGCTGCTGTATCATTTTAGCGAAGAATATCAGGGACATGTGGAAATGATCGAGAGCGACAGTATTAGGAATGATGTTTATCTGCAGGAACGGCCGGACGGACGGTTCGAACGGCTGAATCAGATGCTGATCAGTCAGGAAATGCGGGATGATAATGCATTGACACGGGGAATGGAAAGCTATATGAAGAATCAGCATGTATTTGAAGAGATCATGCGGATGGTATAGATGCAGGATCAGGAATAAGAAAGGTGTAATATGCAGAGCTTTTATCTTGGAATGGATATCTGCGCGGAGAATACGCAGCTGAGTTATTTTAATCAGCAGACAAAGGAGCCGGAATCCATATGCCAATTGAATACGGTAGATACGTATCTGCTTCCGAATGTGGCTTTCTTTGGCGAAGAGAACGGAAAATGGTACATCGGAAGTGATGCTTTGGAACATCGGTTCCATCAGAACGGGACGATGTTGGAGCATGTAGTGGAGAAACTGACAAGTACGGAACGGATGACCTTCCGTGAGGAGACTTATACCTATGAGGATGTCCTGCTGTTGATCTTAAAAGGGCATATCATGGATTTTCTGAATCGGTATGAGGATGCTAGGATCGAACGGCTGGTAATCACGGTATATGAATATTCACATGCGTTATTCCGGGTATTGCATCTTCTGCAGGATGAACTGGAATTGTATGATAATCATTTCTTTATCATTGGTCACACCAGCGCATATCTGCATTTTGTGTTCCAGCAGGCAGAGAGTCTCCGGAACAACAGTGTCGGATTATTTGACTACGGACCGGATGGGATGCATTTTTACAGAATTGATATTGCAAGACGTTCCAAGCCGCAGGTGGTTCATGTTGTACATAAGGATTACCGCAATCAGATGGGATATTACCGGATCTATGATAACAAGAAAGAATTGGATGAGAGGTTCTTGGAAGTCGTTAAGGAAGTTCTGAAGGAGGCATATATGTCTTCTGTCTATCTGACGGGAGTCGGTTTCTCCGAAGTGTGGGCCAATGCTTCCCAGAATGAACTTTGTAACGGAAGAAGGGTATTTGTCGGACAGAATATCTATACGAAGGGTGCCTGCTATGCCGCGTATATCGGATCGAATGTGATCAATCCGAACAAATACATTGTGGATGCGGAGGATATGGTGCATTGCGATGTGGGAGTTCTGACCGGAGATGCGTTAGATACATTTATCCCGATCGCTCGGGGCGGCTGTGAATGGTATAATATGCATGGCAAGATTTCCGTAATCCTTGATAATTCCAATCGTGTAGAACTTCTGTATAAGAATCACTACAGTCAGGATGTGATGCGGGAAGTGATCGAGATTCACGGATTACCGTCCAGACCGAAGAAGACGACCAGATTGTCTTTGGAGGTGGAGATGTACAGCGGAACTAAGGGCGCAGTGGTCATTCGGGATGAAGGCTTCGGCAAGCTCTATCCGACAACCAATAAGGTATACAGAAAAGAGTTTCAATTTGACCGGGAGTCATAGGATCGGTACAGAATTGGATTATATAAGGGATAATTATCATGAGCAGATTGATATTATGTGAAAACAGACAGGCGGTAGTTCCATATACCTTCATGAATACCAAGGTAGAGGTGTATTCCTATGAGGAGTTATGCTTCTATATATACAATAATGTTGCCCTGCTGTATCCGGAGCAGTTCGGAGAGCGGTTTGTTCAATGGCTTCGTACGGAGCTTGCGATGAACGAGTTGGCAGATCGGGTATTTGCCGGAATTACAGAGGGCGCGTCACTGAATGCGATCCTGGTAACCATATTGTCCGGCGGACAGTATTATGATCAGGGCGAGATCCAGCATTTTCTGGATAAGCAGGAGCTGGCGGCATTATTATCGGAAGAGGAGAAGCTGAAGCTGAAAGCGGACAGCTTTCTCATGTATAAGAGATTCCTGAAGGCGATTTCCTTGTATGATGAGATCCTTCGTAAGGAAAATGAAGATACGGATCAGCGTTTTATCGGAGATGTCTATCACAATAAGGGTGTGGCACTTGCTAAGAATATGGAGCTTTCGAAGGCAAAGCTTTGTTTTCTGGAAGCCTATAACCGGAATCAGAAAAAGCCGTCACTGGAAGGATTTGTCATGCTGAGAATCCTGGAGGAAGCCGGCGGTTCTGATCATCGGACGGGAATAGAGGGAGATGCTTCGTGGAAGGATATTGTATGGAAGGAAGCGGAGGCCTTCGGCATGGAAGAAGCAGATTATCACAGACTGATTATGGTCGTGGAGGATGCTGTGGATGATGCGGAAAATACCGGCATATATGCCAGATACCGGAAGGCGATCTATAATAAGGAGCACGGAGATTACGAAGCATTTAACCAGCGGGTGGATATGCTGCTGAACCAGTGGAAAGAAGAATTCAGAGAGCAGGTTATATAGATGGGTCTTTTCAAGCGACTTGGAGACATATTCAAACGGAATAAGGCAGATGAAGATCGTGATCTGGAATCCATGGGGGCGGATGAACCCTTAACGGATGAATCGGAGCTCACACATCATATGAGTCAGATCATTGATGCCACATATGAAATGGAGGACTTAAAGCGGGAATATGAGCTTGTGACCTCCTATTTTACCGATATCCAGAAGATTGAACAGATGCCGGACGGACAGCGCTTTGTCTTGGAGGATGATGCAAGAAAGATCCTGATGTTGGAGGAGAGCCGCAAGGCTTTGAAGGAGACTCCGAAAAGGGTATCTTCCGATAAGTATCAGCTTCTGACCCGGTTAGAGGTAGAGATTCCGGACGCGATCGAAGAGATGAAAGAACTGGAGAATATGCGCGGGAAGATCAAACGGGATCTGGAGTACCTGGAAGGTGAGAAGGGTGCTTTGGAGTATCAGGAGGAGGATCTGAAGGACAAACAGCTTACGATCCGCCGGGCAGCGATTGTTCTGGGTACTTTGGCAGCTCTTAGTATTGTCACTTTCTTATGGATCAACATACAGTTCGGGATCGATCTGGTGGCGGCAGGTGCCATTATTGCGATCGTGGTGCTGATCATTGAATTCCTATTGGTCATGAATCATTACCGGATCGACGGAGAACGCAAGCTTGCTTATCGCAAGCATAACCGTGCCATTGTCCTGCAGAATAAGGTAAAGATCAAATGGCTGAATAATACGAATCATCTGGATTATCTCTATGCAAAGTATGAGGTGAACAGTGGAAAAGAGCTTGCGTACAACTGGGAACAGTACCAGCTTATGCGGGAGGAAGAACGCAAACTCAGACAAAGTACCGGAGACTTAAAAGTCTATCAGGAGGAGATCATCTCGAATCTGCAGCGGGCCGGTGTGAACGATTGTATGGTATGGCTTCAGCAGGTAATCGCGTTTGTGGATAAACGGGAAATGGTTGAAGTCAAGCATTCTCTGAATGTCCGAAGGCAGAGGCTTCGGGAACAGATGCAGCAGAATGAAGAGACGAGACAGAACAGTTTGGTATGTGTGAAAGCCATTCTGACGGAGCATCCGGAACTTAAAAGTCAGGCAAGAGAGGTTCTGACGGCTTATCATATCGCGGTGTAAATAAAGCGCACGGTATATATGCAGGAAGTCTTACGGAACAGACCGATGATTCTTCCTGGAAGGTCATCCCATAAATTTATAAGAATTTCTCGTGAGATGTTCTTGCGATATGCGGCATTCTATTGTAAAATAGGTGAGGTGCGAAAAAGATTAGAGATTATATTCATTGTGGAAAAAATGTGGAATTTGGAGGAACTTGTGTTA
>JAFUAW010000113.1 GCA_017460485.1 Lachnospiraceae bacterium
ATGCTTCTTAACCTCTGCTGTCCCACCAATCCGTACAACCTTCACCGAATCTCCGGATTTAAATAACGTGATTGGCATATGAACCACTCCTTTCTCTTGGGTAAAGCGGCTTATAACACTATTTAGTCGCGTGTAGTTATTTATAACTATTATTAGTTGCGACTAACCATAACAAATCTAACACAGTTGTTATCCTTTGTCAATTGGTTTTCCAAAAAAAGAGCAGATATGAAATCCGTAAACTTCATATCTGCTCTCATTCTCTTGTAACATTAATATTTGCTGATTCATCACAGCCGTCTCGCTCATCCTTCTTGTATATGAATGATGCGAATGAACTATGGTCAGCCGACCACGATCTTATACCTCTTATGTTCCGCAAAGATCTTATCCTGCTTGGAAGCTTTCTCCTGTTCCGCATTTTTATCTTCTGCCGTCTTAGAAGCTTTGTCCATCATATCCAGTCTGGTACCTGCGTCCGGAACCGGTGAGGAATCATCACCAAATGCAATCTTAATCGCTTCCGATTCCCGATCGACCTTATCCGTCTTCTGAATCGCAGTATCTAATTGCTGATTTAACTGATCTTTACGTTCATTCTCACTTTCCCGAACTTCTTTTCGCTGCTCGATCACAGAATCATAATCATATCTGGAAATAACTCCTTTCAGATAGAGCTCTTTCATCTGCGAATCAGAGATGCCTGCATAAGATGTCGGTGCACTCTCTGTGGTCTCTTCCGGCGTTACAACCGGTTCAGATTCCTCTGCTATCTCGACAGCTTTTGCATTCGTCTCCGTATCTGACTTCATACTTACAGCAGCCTGTTCAGGCTCAGCCTTCTGAAACATAGGCGGCATTTTCGCAGTCTGATCATATTGATCATATCTTGCCTGCCCCTCTTCGGATACCTGAAGGGTATCTCCGAAATCGGAGGTTGCTACAACATGATCTAAGCTGCGGTCAGAATCCTTTTTCTTCACATCACGATCTGTCTTCTGATCCGAATCCTTAATCCTTGGATCAATTTGATCTTGATATGCTTTCACTTTTGCTGTATCTGTACGGGTAGTATCCGGCTTGGAAAGCACCTGTGATCTGCCCGAATACTGCATAGAGGAATATGTATTTGCATACGTATTCATAGACATGGTTCCGAGTCCTATCATGACCATAGTACCTCCTTTCCATCATATTACTGCTATTCCGTCATTACACACCAGTAGAATAATTCGTACCTGTCTGTACATTATATGCAGCCTGTGCATTATAACTGCTGCTGCTTCCTGCTAATGTGCTAGAATAATAACCTACCAGAGAAGAATTCGTTGCAACAGCAGAACCATAATCCTTAAATGCCTTCTGTACATCAGCCATATCCGCATTTTTCAACTTATTCTCATCTACAGATAATTTACCCTTGCTGTCCACGGTAATGCCAATTTCACGCAGAGAATCTGCGTTAGAACCTGTTTTTTCTTTAATTCTGGACATGTTGGACACTACACCGGAATTCTTGCTGGAGCCTGCCGTATCAATCAGATTATTATAATCCTTCACGAAGCTCTTAACGGCATCCGTAATCTTATCAGTATCATACTGATCGGTAACATTACCATCCTTATCCTTTACCTTTGCAAAGGTATCCTTAGAAGCCAAGGTTCTTGCATCTGCCTGAAGAGCATCTGCAGCTGATGTCAATGTCAGCTTCGGTTCTTCAGATTCTGTTGCAGCAGTTGTTGCAGTTGTTGTCCCTGTCGCATCAGTCTCTGCCTTGCTCTTAGCCTTTGCTGCTTCCCGCTCCTTCTCCAGCTTCTGAAGAATGCTGGACGGTTCCTTCTTGGTAACCGTATCTGTTGACTTCGTATTCTTGGCAGAATTGTTTTCATTCAATTCATAATACTTGTTCATCAGACGCTTGTAGGTTCCGCTCTGAATCAGCTTACTGTCGCCCAAAGAACCATACAAACCGGAGAAAGCATCGGATCTGCCGGCATTATAAGTACTGGTGTTAAAAAAACTATTGATGGAACTTGATGTCCAAAAACTATTTGTATTCATCCCTGCATCACTCCTTTGAATACTCGAATACACATCCTTGTCTATTCGTTTTTCTACATGCTGATACTTATACAAGGTTATCGTAACATTATATTCCTCCGATTGTCAAGGGATTTTTTGAATAATTTTGTTACTATTCACAGTCGGTTTGCAACCACAGGATTCCCGTCGTGCTTGCACGTAAGGGCACTCTGCGGTTGCAAACTGGGTCTGCGAAGCAGGGACTCCACCATAGCCGCAGACATAAGCGGCGCAGTCGCGACGAATGCGAAGCAGACGGTCTGTGGCTTGGATGGACTGTAAATAGTAATTATTTTCTGGAAATTATCAAACAACGAAAAGAATTCCTTGCTTTTTAGGCATGAATATCATAGAATGTGCTTGCAAATACTATTAGAAATAAGGTAACACCCATATGAATAAATTCAAGCAATACTTGTATGATTATTTTCATCAGCCGAATATCATAAAACGTCTGATCATCATGTTTATAGGCGTATTTTTTATGGGCTTTTTCTTGTCCTTTTTATTGAATGTCAATCTGGGAACCGATCCCTGTACATTTATGAATTTCACGATTTCCAATAAGATTCACTGGCAGTTCGGAACCTGGCAGCTGCTGTTGAATCTCCTTATGTTCCTGCTCATGCTCTGGAAGGGACGACATCTGATCGGTCTCGGAACCCTTGCCAATATGGTACTGATCGGTTATATCTCCGATTTTTTCCGATGGGTATGGAGTATATGCATTCCGGATACTTATTTTACCGAATCACCGAGCCGATATATCATATTCGGAGCCGCTCTGCTCCTCTTTGTAGTCAGTGCCTCATTTTACATGAATTCCGATGTGGGAATCTCCCCATATGATGCCATCCCGAAAATGATCAGCGAGCACCTGCCGAAGCTGCCTTATTTTATTATCCGTATCGCATGGGACTATCTTGCAGTCCTGATCGGATTCTTATGTGGCGGCAAAGCAGGTATCGGTGTACTGATCATGGCTGTCGCCTTGGGACCTGCCGTTTCGTTAGTCGGCAAGATTTTTGAGCCGCTGTTTGGCGGCTCGGAATCGTGATTCCCACCATGCATTTCTGCTATTCCAATCCTGCTATACTAATACTGCTATCTGCAATTATTTCTATTCCAGCGTGAACTTGGACATCTCACTCTCGATCATCTGAGATGCTACATTCATATTATCCACCTTGATCGTAATATCGTAGATGGCTTCCTTCTGTTCCTTCATATGTGAAGCCACTTCCTTTGCGTGCTCTTCTGTCTGCTTAGAGATCTCATAGATGCCATCCATCGAAGCAACAACCTCTTGGTTCACACTGTCTGCAGTTGCGATCAGATTACCAACCTGTTCCACAATCTCTAACGACTCTCTGGAGGAATCCTGGAAATGTGCAAAGGAATCTTCAACTGCATTCATGGATGTGATTTGATCCTGGAACCGCTCCTTGATCTCATCAATCTCTTCTACAATATCCTGAATCTGATTCTGAAGCTCCTTCACGATCACTTCAATATTCTCGGTTGCAACGGCGGAATTATTCGCCAGGGAAGATACCTGTTCTGCGACAACCGCAAAGCCTCTTCCCTGTTCACCGGCACGCGCTGCCTCAATAGAAGCATTCAGTGCCAGCAGACTGGTTTCACTGGATATATCATTGATCTCCTGAACAATCACGCCAATTTTCTTGGAGGATTCACTTAGGTTGATCACCTTATCATAAGAGGCCTGTACGGCTTCCAAACTCACTTCACCCTTCGTCTTTAATGCCTCAACGTCACGAATTCCCGTTTCGCTGATATTTCTCGTATCACGCACTCCATCGATCAGCTTCGTGCTCATAGCATGAAGTTGTTCATTATACCGCTTCAGCTGATCGGTCAGCTCTACCACCTTCTGTGTCTGCTCCAACTGACTGACCGCGCCCTGAGAGATACTGTCAACATCGGATGCCACACTCTCCGAATCACGCGAAATATCCGACAAGCGTTCCGCGCTTCCCTGAACATCCTGCAGCAGGCCGACAGTCTCATTCAGCACCTTAGATACCTTATCAGTCAGAATATTGAAGCTCTCTGCCAGATCTCCGACTTCCGTTTCATTATTCGTATCCGCTTTAATAGAGAAATCACCTTCTGACGCTGAGCCGATAATATCTGTAATCTCTACAATCGGAGTAGTGATCCGTCTTGTGATCAGATTCACGATCAGAATTGCCAGCACTAATACAACTGCTGATATCAGTACCGTAATACCAAGAACGATGTATACCGGCATCAACAGGGTTCCCCGCTTCTGCAATGTCACGACCGACCACGCATCGGATTCTCCGTCCAGCAGGATCGGAGTGTACGAAGCATAGTACTTGCCGCCATTCATTCTTACCACGTCATTACCGCTCTGCTTCGCCATTACTTTAGAGATCATGTTCTTAAAGGACTGTGTCTCCTCCAACGGCTCTTCCTGTGTCATGATATTACCATCTTCATCCGTCATCGGATTCCCATTGGCATCCTTAACCGAGACAGTCTTTGTATAGGTGGAATAATTATATAATTCCTCAATATAGGTCTTATTCGGATGAGCTACGATATTCCCTTCCCCATCAATAATGAATACCGTCTTATTCTGGCTCTCATCGGAGTACTCCGTTACCAGATCTACCAGAGAATCCAATTTGATATCTGTCGCAAAGACACCGGTAAATTCGCCCTCCTTATACATCGGGATAAAAACAGAAGCACACGGCATACCGGTATTGACCGAATAATAGGACTTCGATACAAATGGCTGCTTATCTGCCAGTACCTGCTGGAACCACCAGCGGTTGCTTCGATCTGCCAGCTCTCCGCTGGAGCGTCCGGTCTGCATGCCCGTCGTATCCTGTATATATAGCAGCTCAAGATAGTCATTTCTTGCAACACATCCCTCCAGAATCGGTGTCTGAACCTCCGTATCCATGGTCAGGATGTCCGGATCATTGGCAAGCTCCTCGGATAAGGCATACGCCTCGGACAGAAATGATGCAACATTATCCGCCATCAAGGCATTGGCCGCCAGATTATCCTGCGTCGCCTGTTTCTGGAATGCATTGTAGGATACGATCCATACGACGGCGAGAATGGATACCGCCATCGCACTGATCACCAGAATGATTGGAACCAGAATTTGATTCAAGATTTTAACCCTTTTTTTCTCAGTCATGATAATTCCCCCTGTAACCTTTTTTATATTTGCTTCTTATCATTCGTCGTTTCTGTTATTCTTGCCGCTTCTGATCTTCGCTTATTGTTTTAATTATAGTTTATCGTGCAAAAAACGACAAGAAATATCATTCTTTATCATACTCTCTTTTCATTGGTTTGAAAAGAAAAAAATACGAAACATATCCTTGCGTATTTTCTCATTCTCCCATATAATGAAACAACATAACTAAGATGGCATGCATATAATAAAAAACAATCTTAAACTAGGCATGCTTCCCTTGTTATGAAACACGCATGATACAATAAGAACGTAGTATTATTTCAGAATACTATCATATGATCAAAAAATAATCAGTCAGAAAAAGCACGGAGGAAATCGCGATGAACGAACGGTTATTTTGCAAGGGATATACATGGGGATTTTTCAGTGGAGAAGGAGAGTTTCTGACCGAAGCGGCAGAGCAGTCCATGCGGCGGCTTGCAAGCAACGGTCTGAACTGGATCTGCATACCGGTAAACGCCTGGCAGGAGACCTTTGCAAGCACTAGGATCTTCTCTTATTACGGAAGAACACAGACCGATCCGGAGATCATACATGCCGTGAAGCTCGCCAAGTCCTTAGGGCTCAAGGTCTGCTTAAAGCCTATGGTCAACTGCTTAGACCATGCATGGCGGGCGCGGATTGATTTCCCGACGGAAGAATATTGCAATTACTGGAATCAATGGTTCGACTCCTATCAGCATTTCATGCTGCACTATGCGAGACTGGCAGAGGAGCTTGGCTGTGAAATGCTCTGTACCGGCTGTGAGATGGCCGGCATGGACAAGCAGTCCGCACATTGCCGCAACCTGATCGCCCATGTCCGCGAGGTATATCATGGCATTCTCATGCACAATATCAATCATGGTGACGAGCTGCGCTTTGACTGGCTGGATGCTGTGGACGTGATTGGCATCAGTGCCTACTATCCTGTCACCGATCCGGAGCACACCGGAATCGAAACCATGCGGAAGAAATGGACAGAAGTAATTCCGACCCTGACAGCCTGCCATGAGTTATATAACCGACCGATCATGTTTGCCGAGATCGGAGTCCGGAACGAACAGGGCTGTACCATGTACCCATGGGATTTCAAGTACCGGATGGAGCTTCCTATGGATGAACAGGAGCAGTCTGATTTCTACGAGACCGCAATGGAAGCCACTTGGAATATTGAGTGGTTCTGCGGATACTTCTGGTGGGACTGGAAGGCTGTGATTCCTAACGAATCCGAGGCAAAGCAAAACCGCGACTTCACCATATATGGCAAACTCGCGGAATTGACTCTTAGGAATTGGTATCTGAACAAATGACGTAAGTTCTTTAATTAAATGGTACAACTGCTCCGTCATATGTATCCTTGATGTAGTTCTTGATCTCATCGGACTTCAAGACATCCACCAATGCTTTGATCGCTTCCTTATTCTCATTGCCTTCCTTCACTGCAATGACATTCACATAGGTCTTGGCAGCTTCTGAATCAGATGCCTCATAAGCAAGTGCATCCTTGCCGACAGAAAAGCCTGCCTCCAATGCATAGTTACCATTTAATACGACATAGGCATTCTCGGATACGACTCTGGCAACCTGTGCTGCCTCTAATTCTACGATCTTGACA
>JAFUAW010000114.1 GCA_017460485.1 Lachnospiraceae bacterium
ATGATTGACATAAGCCTTCTTATAGATCTGATCGGCAAGGTCTAAGAGCATTGGACGGACAGCAGCGGTCAGATCGGAATCATCAAGCACCTCTAAGGCACGATTGATCAGCCATGAGGCTTCGATGTCATGTCCGTAGGAATGAAGATCGATCAGGGAATTCATATCCTTGTCGAAGAAGACCTCTAATCGGTGAAGCTCCGGGCGATAGACGTTGTCTAAGAATTCTCTGACAGTCCAGGTAAGCCGCTCCTTCACTTCCTCATTGTGATCGACACGGTACAATTCGGTATAGGCCTCGCAGATATGTAAGAGGGTGTTCATGGTCTTGTCCGCGATAATATTATTCTCGGATAATTTATCGTTCACATTCGGTACGAAATCAATGGTATAGGACTCACCGTATCCACTTCCCAGCCGGCATAGGTTCTCGATCACATGGAAGATCTTGTACGCATAGTCTAAGGCTTCGGTATCCTTCGTTGCGTCGTAATAAGAGGATAAGGCATAGATGGCAAATGCCTGATTGTAGGTATGTTTGATGGTATCTGCCGGTTTGCCGTCGTAGGTCACGGACCAGTAGATGCCGCCGCCGTATTCGTTATCTCCGTGCTCGCGATCGTAGCAATGATCCTTAAAGAAATCATACGCCTGCTTGGCATAAGGCAGAACGCTTTCGTCCTTGGTCTCCAAATAGACATTTGAGAAGAACCATAGAATCCGGCTGTTAAGGATGCAGCCCTTATCGGCCTCTTTATCGAGCTTCAGATCATAGTCGAGCAGTCCGTAATATCCGCCGTACTCCTTGTCGGTCATACCTTCCCAAAATGGGAGAATACAAGTGCCTAAGTTGTGCTTCATCTTGTCACGCAGCATGTGAATACCTCCATGAATGATAATATTGATTATTGTTGTATATGCATTTGTGCTCATTATACTCTCTTATGTGCAGATTTACCATATAAACTTAAATTTTTATAATTTTAAGTAAAACTATTCACAAATTTACTTAAATGTGTTATGCTCAAATCAGTATATTTAGGAGCGGGCAAACTATGAATAAAAAGGTGACAATGAGCGATATTGCACAGGAAATGAATGTCAGTATTGTGACAGTATCGAAGGCATTATCAGATAAAGAGGGTGTAAGTGACGAGGTCCGTCAGCAGATCAAGGACAAGGCAGAGGAGATGGGCTATCACTACAGCGCGGCTCACGGCGGCAAGGACGGAACACTGTATAATATCGGAGTAATCGTAGCGGAGCATTTCTTCTCTGATAATGCATTCTATTCCAATCTATATCAGCAGCTGGTGAAGGAGCTTGGGAAGACGAATTACTCCTGTATTCTGGAGCTTCTGTCTGCAGAGGATGAGAAGAATGATGTCATGCCGATGATGATCTCCGGCAATAAGATCGATGGATTGATCATACTGGGCGACTTAAAGAAGCATTATATCCGGAATCTGCAGAAGCAGGATATCCCGTATATCTTTCTGGACTTTTATAATGATCAGCTGGTGGCGGATACCGTGGTCAGTGACAGCGTCTACGGCAGTTATATCCTGACGAATTATCTCGCAGAGCAGGGACATACGGAGATCGGGTTTGTGGGAACGATCGACGCGACCAACAGTATCTTGGACCGGTATCTTGGCTATTATAAGGTTCTGATCCAGAGAGGGCTTGCCTACCATGAGGAATGGATCATTCCGGATCGGGATGCGTCAGGTCTTGCGATCGAGCTTGTCCTGCCGAAGAAGCTTCCGACGGCATTTGTTGTGAATTGTGATGAGACCGCTTATCATCTGGTCGAGACATTGAAAGCGAAGGGCTTACGTGTTCCCGAGGATATTTCGGTGGTGGGCTTTGACGATTATATCTATGCCACATTATGTAATCCGCAGCTTACCACATTTCGTGTGAGTCAGGAAATGATGGCAGAGACGGCGGTAGATACCTTGATCCGTAAGATCCACGATAATACCTACCATAGCGGGCGGAAGGTCATCAGTGGGGATATCGTGATCCGGGATTCTGTGAAGAAGATCAAGTAAATGGAAATCAGTAAATAGATATCAGTGAAGGAGGCAGGAAGCGATATGTTACATCCGCAGTATTATGTTGAACAGGCAAAGTATGAGAAGGTGCTTGCAAGAAAGAATGTGAAGAGCAGATTCTATAACGGAATATTTGACCGATATGAATATCCGGTTCTGACCAGAGAGCATATTCCGCTTACATGGAAATATGATCTGAATCCGGAGACGAATCCGTACTTTATGGAGCGTCTGGGTGTGAATGCAGTGATGAATTCCGGCGCCATCTTCTTGAATGGTAAATATTATCTGATCGCG
>JAFUAW010000115.1 GCA_017460485.1 Lachnospiraceae bacterium
CAACATGGGCCAGATGGGCATGAATAACGGCATGGGCGGCATGAACAACATGGGCCAGATGGGCATGAATAACGGCATGGGCGGCATGAACAACATGGGTCAAATGGGCATGAATAACGGCATGGGCGGCATGAACAACATGGGTCAAATGGGCATGAATAACGGCATGGGCGGCATGAACAACATGGGCCAGATGGGCATGAATAACGGCATGGGTAACATGAACAACATGAACCAGATGAATGGTCAAATGGGCATGAATAACGGCATGGGTAACATGAACAACATGAACCAGATGAATGGTCAAATGGGCATGAATAATGGCATGGGTAACATGAACAATATGAATGGTCAGATGGGCATGAATAACGGCATGGGCAGCATGAACAACATGAACAATATGAATGGTCAGATGGGCATGAATAATGGTATGGGCGGCATGAACAACATGAATCAGATGAACGGTCAGATGGGTGCTGTAGCTGGAGCTGCCGCTATGGGTGCACAGATGGCGAATCAGGGTATGAATCCGATGAATGCTCCTGCCGGAGGAACATGGGTCTGTGCCTGCGGAACAACGAATACCGGCGCTTTCTGTGAGGGCTGCGGCAATCCGCGTCCATAGGTTATGATAGATCCGCCTGTCGGAGGATGGGCGGATCAGAAAGGATATCGATATGGCAAATGCATTTGAGTATAAATGTTCCAGCTGCGGCGGTGCTATGGAATTCGACAGTGCTTCGCAGAAGCTGATCTGTCCATATTGCGGCGCGGTTCATGATGCTGCAGAATATGATGCTATGCAGCAGCAAGAGCAGTCTGCAGCGGCAGGAATGGCCGGCGGACAGTCTTCGACACAGGGCAGCAATAACTGGAGCATGCAACAGGATCAATGGAATGTGAATGAGGAAGGGCTGTATTCTTATGTATGCGAGTCCTGTGGCGGTGAGATCGTAGGCGATGAGAACACGGCTGCCACCAGCTGTCCGTATTGTGACAGTCCAATCATTCGGAATTCCCAATTCTCCGGAAGCTTAAAGCCGGATTATATCATTCCGTTCAAGCTGGACAAGAAGGCTGCGAAGGCGAAGCTGAATAACTTTGTATCCGGTAAGAAATTAGTACCGAGGGTCTTCAAGGATCAGAAGCATATTGAGGAGATCAAGGGTGTCTATGTACCGTTCTGGGTCTTCGATGCCGATGTCTATGCACAGGTTCAGTACGATGCGACCAGAGAGCAGGCATCCGGTAATCAGATCGAGGAGGGACACTTCGACGTCTTCCGCGGTGGTAATCTCTCCTTCCGTGGTATTCCGGTGGATGCGTCCAGCAAGATGGAGGATGAACTGATGGATTCCATTGCTCCATTTAACAACAACGAAGCAGTAGCATTTACTCCGGCGTATCTGGCCGGATATATGGCAGATAAATATGATGTCAGCAGGGAGGAAAGCTTCCTTCGTGTTGACGAGATGTTAAAGAACAGTGTATCCGAGGCGATGGCAGGAACCGTGCAGGGCTTCCACTCCGTGCAGGCGGTTGCGACGAACGTGAACCTGCTCCAGGGGAATGTCAGCTACGCCCTGTATCCGGTATGGATTCTGAATACCAAATGGCAGGGCAAGCAGTACCGCTTCGCCATGAACGGTCAGACCGGTAAATTCGTCGGCGATCTGCCGTACGATAAGGGCGCTTACAAACGGCAGTTATTTATGTTTGCCGGTATCATTGCCGCCGTGATCTTTGTAGTATTATTCTTAGCATGGTTAATATTCCGTTAGAAAGGGGGAATCAGTCATGAAACAACGTACACGTAAAGCATACAGACTTATTCCCGTAATCTTCTGCGCGGTATTATTTGTAAGTCTGTTCGTAACAGATCTTGTTAGTTATACAAGCTATGGAGCCGGCAGCGGTTCTTATGTAATTGATGATCAGGGATACTTAAGCGACAGTGACTATAACCATCTGGCCAGCATATTATCTTCGGTCAGCAATTCGCATGGTGTGGATGTGGTCGCCTATCTTGATAACAGCCTGTATGGCAAGACGCCGCAGCAGCTTGCGGATGACACGTATGATTATGGTGGATATCGTCCGGATGGAATTCTGTTCATGATCAACTTTGAGGATAACGATTGGGCGATCTCAACCAAGGGATACGGAATCACGGCATTTACCGATGCCGGACAGGAATACATGGTCAGCCAGATCCGTCCGTATTTGAGTGATGGGGACTATGCGCAGGCACTTGAGATCTATGCCGAGCTTGCAGATGATTTTCTGACACAGGCGGAAAATGGACAGCCGTACGGAACCGGTAATCTTCCGAAGAAGCCGTTCCATTTCTTAAGAAGTCTGTTCCTTGCTCTCGGCGGCGGTTTCCTGATATCCTGGATACGTGTTTCTTCCTTGAAGTCCCAGACGAAGACCGTTCATAAGACTGTGAAGGCAAGCTCGTATCTGGTAGGCAATGTTGCACTGACAGAATCCAATGAGGTATTTAATCATAGTACGTTCCGAATGGCTCCTCAGGTTAGCTCGGGAGGAGGCGGCGCAAGCACGACGCATATTTCGTCATCGGGTGCTGTCCATGGCGGAAGCTCAGGAAAGTTCTGATAGAAGTCGTTCATTAAAAAAACTACCCGTTTGGGTGGGGCGAAGGAAGAGACCGGATATCCGAATTACGCTTCGCCGACATACGAAGAGTACAGAGATCATTTTGGTGCGGATGGTGTACCTTGGGATCAGAGACCTATACCAGCAGTACCTGGAGCAGTTCTTTGAATGATCCGGAATAGAATATAGAAGCATAGAGAAACCGCCCGAGGTCAGAAAACGACTGAGGGCGGTTTTTTTATTCAAAATCCCGGAACAACTAATTTCTTCTCTACAGCGTCAATGGCGAGCTGATATTTGTTGCTGTATTCGGACTTGGACAGCATATTCTTGATATGGAACTTTACCGTATTCTCCGTAATATCAAGCTCGGCTGCGATGTCCTTGTTCAGCATGCCTTCGCAGAGCAGACGAAGAACCTTAAGTTCCGATTCCGTGAATTCAATGATCTTGGCATTTCCCAGCTCCATCATCGGAGAGGAGTCCGGATAGATGCTCTCGCCTGCCATGGTGCGGTCCATGACCTCTAGTAAGGAGATATCCCCATGCTCCTTATACCAGAAGCTTTCACAGTGTGCTACATCTCTGGCTTTCTCGATAAAGGACATCTCCGGCAGAGAGGTAACAATAATGATCTTGACCTCGGGATGTTCCTTCTTGATGATCTCGGCAGCTGCCAGACCATTCTCCCGATTCTCCGTATAGACATCCATCAGGATGAGATCTATCGGATGAGTCTTCACATACAGTACGGCAGCTTTGGCGCTGGATAACTGCGCAGTGATCTGATACTTACTGTTCTTGCTGCTGATTATGGTTTCAAATAAGGACCGCACGATCGCGGAGTCATCTACGATCAGAACATTTAC
>JAFUAW010000116.1 GCA_017460485.1 Lachnospiraceae bacterium
CCGTCGATCAAGACACTTCCACTGTCCGGCTCTTCTAAGAAGTTCATACATCGTACGAGAGTACTCTTGCCGGCACCCGACATTCCGATGACACCGAAGATCTCGCCCTGCTCGATCGTCAGACTGATATCTTTAAGTGCTTCCACCGTACCGTCTTTGGTTGTAAATGATTTGCAAACATGCTCCAATACAATCTCTGACATATCGTGTGCCCCTTTCCTCTCTTCTAATAAAATGAAGTCTTCGTTATGGCATTCGTAACTTCCTGCATATAATAGCACTGTGTCGAAAATATGGGAAATACCGTGTATCTATTGCCCGCTATAGTTTTAGACTATAACTACAAGTATGTAAAATCGCCTTGTGAGCATGGCTGCTTGCCTCAACTTCGCACAAAAAAACGGAAACAAAGAAGATCTCTGTTTCCGTCTTATACACGTTAAATCATTCAAGAATCCTGCCATCCACAATCTCAATCCCGTATACAGCCAGATCCACGCGTCCATTCACCACTTTAATCCCATCTGCTTCCAGCTGCCTTGCCTGTGCCCCGGCACCGCCGAAAGCAAACTCTCCGGACAGCTCTCCCTTACTGTTCACGACACGGTAGCAGGGCGTCAGCAGCGGGTCCGGATTCTTATGCAGCGCGTTACCGACCGCACGTGACATCCGCTTATTGCCGGCAAGCTCCGCCACCTGTCCATAGGTCGCCACCTTGCCTATCGGAATCTTACGAACTGCTTCATAGATCCGCTTCGTCGGATTGTCCGAGATCAGATCATAGCTCTCCGCAATCATCCGCCGGATCTCTTCCTCTGGAATACTTCCATCCAGAATGATCGTATTCCAATGCTCCTTGTTCTGATGCCATCCGGGGATCACAGACTGATAGGTTCTCCGCCAGAAGTCCCGCCACTCCGGATCTGCCTTGACATTCAGATTGATATAACCGTCCCTTTCATACGTCCATAGGAACGCCTTTTTATTCCCCTTGTACCGAACCAGCTGCCAGTTATCATCATGGAACGGCGCGTCCTGATAACTGTCCGGAAAGGTAAGTCCATAGGTTAATGCTTCCTCGCGTGTCAACATACTGTTATACTCCTGTTCTGATATTTATTTACGCTTGATTAATCACACGCTCTAGGATCGGTGCAAGCCCGTCATGATCATTATCTGTCTCGGTTATAACATCCGCCGCCGCCTTTACCGTATCAGCCGCATTGATCATAGCAATCCCGATCCCTGCCTCCCAGATCATGGATATATCATTATCCGCATCTCCCGCAGCTATGGTATGCTCCCTCTTGATTCCGAGCAAATCCCGCAGCTTGACAAGCGCACTTCCCTTGCCGGAATCCTTCGGAATCAATTCCAGATAATACTCATTGGAATACATCAATGACAGCGTATCCCCGAATGTGTTCTCCGCGGCGATCCGGAAACGCTCCTGTTTCTCATGATCATGCAGTTCAATACAGATCACCTTGCAGGGCGGCACATTGATAAATGGTTCGATCGAATCCGCCACGATTACCGGTGTCTTGATTACTCTCCGGTAGAAATCCATACATTCATTATACTGTGGGGTCAGGATAAAATCATCATTGTAGGTATGGACATGAATCTCATGCTCTCTGGCCAGTCGGAAGATCTTGCGGATCATCTCCGGAGCAATACCTTCCCGATGGATCGTACACTGATGATCCACATCATAGATCTGACCACCGTTATACGCCACCACATAGCTTCCCTTCAAATGAAGCTCAAGTCCCTCATATACAGATCTTGCGCTATTGATATCCCGCCCGGTACAAATAGCAAAGGTATTACCTGCTTCGACAAACCGGTTCAGAACATCCAGGGTTTTCGGCGATATCCGTTTTTCAGTTGTAAGAAGTGTCCCATCGAGATCGGATAGGAAAATATATGGATTTTTGTTCATGGATTTTTCCGTCCTTTTGCAATTTATCTGTGTCTCCATACTTCTTATTCTTCTTTGTATCTACGTTTTGTTATTGTCGGATACATATTTATGAGCTTATGATATTGCTCGCAATCTTTATTATGATCATTAATCATTCCGCTTGCCTGCAAGTGAGCATATACTGTTACAGATCCCAGATACTTAAAGCCCCTTTTCTTTAAATCTTTGGCTATTGTATCTGAAAGACCATTCTTCGCAGGAAGAATTCCCTTTTCATGTCCGGAATAGAGGATCATCTTGCCATCTGTATAACTCCAGATATATTCCGAGAAGCTTCCGAACTCCTTTCTAACTGTTTGAAAACATTTGGCGTTATGAATAACAGCATTGATTTTTCGAAATGAACGTATCATCCCTTCTGTATTCATTATTCTATCCACATCAACATCGGTATATGAAGCTACCTTATCATAGTTAAACCCATCAAAACATGCACGGAACACATCCCGTTTCTTTAGCATCATATTCCAGTTAAGACCACACTGCATAACCTCCATCATCAGAAATTCGAACTGCTTCTGATCATCGTGAACCGGTACTCCCCATTCTTTATCATGGTATTGTTTCATCTTATCATTTATCAAACACCAACTACATCCATCCATAATTAATCCTCACATTATCTAATTATAACATTTCATTCGAGGAACAACATTCATTCAATAACGACCCTCGCGCAGGCACGGAGTCAACATCCGGTTTATTATACCATATTAATCCATATTGGTAAAATGCTAATAGCCCATTCATTCATGAATACTCAACTAAAAAGAATGAAAACTCAAGTAATAATAGATTGACACCACATAGAATCAGTATATAATTTAATGTAGGACTTTATAATTTATGGTATGATCTTTCAGATCATCCGGGCATCACGAAGAACAGGGGGACACAATGAATACCAAAGTAAAAATCATCATTTCCATTGTATTATGCACGTTTATTGCCGTTATGGCAGTCGGAGGAGTCAGTGTCACGAATTCCGGCAAAGTCGCAGAAGATGGTTCAAAAGCAGAAATGAAATTAATCTGCCGGGAACAAGCCGGCGGGATCGACAGTGCCATCTCCGGTATTCAGCAATCGGTTGATACACTGGCAGAAGATGTGCTTGCCAAGCTGGATTATGACCAGTTCACAGCACCTGATAACGATGCTTACATAGACGAATACACCGCTTCCATTTTGAATGAGGTCACCACCTTTGCCAAACACACGAACGGTGCTATTACCGCGTATATCCGCTACAATCCGGACTACGCTTATCCAACCTCCGGTATCTTCCTGACACGGAATTCTACCGCTGAGGATTTTACAAGCGTAACTCCTACGGATTTCAGTATCTTTGAAAAAGACGATCTGGCACATGTTGGCTGGTACTACATTCCGGTTGCGAATAACGCGCCGATCTGGATGGATCCGTATCTCAACGAGAATATCAATGTCTATATGATCTCTTATGTGGTTCCCCTCTATGTAAACGGCGAGTCCGTTGGTATCGTAGGTATGGACATTGATTTTAACGAGCTGCAGAGCCTAGTGTCCAGTGTCAGCTTATACAAGAGCGGTACCGCATTTTTACTGAACGAGAATGGCAATGTCCTCTATGACAAGAATCTGGAAATGGGAAGCAGCTTTGCTTCGGGAAATGGTTTGAAAGAAGTAGCGGAACAGATTGCTTCCGGTCAGAATGAAGGCGAGATCATCAGCTATCGTTCCAATAAAGCCTCTCAAAAAATCGTATATCAGACACTCAGCAACAACATGGTATTCGGTGTTACCGTACCGGGCAAGGAATTGGATGCAAATGCCACCAGGATCAAGACCACGATCATGGTCATCGTGATTATAGCTGTGATCGTCGTTCTGATTGTTGGTGTTATCTTAGGCAACAGCATCGCGCGTCCGATCAGCACTTTAACATCGGTGATTAACGACACCTCTCGTCTGAACCTGCAGGATAATCCTGATCTGAACCGAATGGCAGAACGTTCCGATGATCTGGGGCAGATGTCCAATTCCTTACTGATCATGCGTAGGTCTTTGTATAACATGGTTAATGACATGCAGAACATTCAGCATGTGATCACTGACAGTACCAATGAGTTGGATACGATCATGAAGGATAACACCGCAATGTCCGAGGATAACTCCGTAATTACCGGCCAGCTTGCGGACAACATCAGCGAGACCGTAGCGAATGCGAACATGATCATTGATAAGATCGACACGATCAAATCTCATGCCAATGATATTGATACTCTGACCACCGACGGACAGTCCAAGGCAGAGAATATCACGGATAAGGCCGAAAAATTAAAGCAGTATACCGAAACCTCCAGTCAGAAGACCAAGGATATCTATCAGGATATTATCGATAAGACTCAGGTTGCCATGGAACAATCCAAGGCCGTAAATAAGATTAATGACTTTACAGAGAATATTCAGAGCATTTCCGAACAAACCAACCTTCTTGCCTTGAATGCCAATATCGAGGCGGCAAGAGCAGGAGAAGCCGGACGTGGATTCGCAGTTGTTGCGACCGAGATCAGCAACCTGTCCAGTCAGACCTTTGATGCGGTCAGCCACATTGATGAGATTGTCGGAGAAGTAAATCTTGCCGTCAACAACCTGACGGAATGCGTCAGACTGATGTCAGAATTCGTAGGCGAAACAGTACTTAAAGATTATGCTCAGTTCGAGTCTGTCAGCAATGACTATGAACATGACGCCAAAGAATTCTATTCTATGTTAAGCAGTGTTGGTGTATCAATTCAGGCATTAGATGAAGATATCAGTGATATTGCGGAAGCAATCAGCACGATCCACACCATGATCAGCGATTCCGAATCATCTGTCTTAGATATTGCAGGCAAATCCAGTCAGACCGCAGATTCCTCCAGAGATGGATATAACCACCTACAGGAAAATGAAGCAAGTATGGAGAAACTGAACGAGATCATCAGTCTGTTCAACCTGTAATCGTTCGAGATTACGAAACGTAGGCGGGATAAGTAATGAATCAAAATAAGCACTATACAATTACAGTATTCTTACTTATCGGCTGCAGCCTGCTGTTCAATCTTCTGGCATGCAGCAGAGAATTTTGTGATATCTATACAACTCATATATATCGTCTGTTATCAGACATCTGGGGAAGAATCTTTGCACTCTTCCCTTTTGCAATGGGAGAAATTCTCATGTATCTGGGAGCCTTGCTAGTAATCCTAACAGTAATCATCGTTCTGCTTCTGATCATACTCCGAAAAAAGCAGGGCTTCCGGCGATTTGCCCAAGGCTTTCTGAAAAGCATGCTGATAACTGTACTATCTGTGGTTTTAATCTATACTCTCCATTGGGTAATTCCATACCGCAGCAGCCTGCTGGGAGCGGGAAATACATATCAAATGAAGAGCTCTGCCTCTCCAACTTCAGATTCTCCTTCCAATCGATATACGGTCAGGGAGCTTGGGGTGCTTCGTTCCTATATTGTCGAGAATCTGAACGAATGCTGCCTAACTGTTCCAAGAGATGATGAAGGACATGTAATCTACCCATCCACAGACAGCATGCAAGCTGAGGTCACAAAAGCCATGCGGGGCATCTCCAATGAATTCCCGCGGCTGACCGGATACTATCCGCCTATGAAAACCGCGCTCTGTTCCGATGTCCTCGACTGGATGGGGATTGGCGGCTACACTTATCCTTACACAATGGAAATCACTATCAATCAATATGTGTCAGACCTGTACTATCCGACACTGATTTCCCATGAAGCCGCCCATCATCAGGGATACTATCAGGAAAATGAAGCCAATTTCCTAAGCTATCTCGGCTGCAGCCGAAGTGAAGATCCGATCCTTCGCTATTCGGCTTATCTATACATCTATTCTTATATTGACTCCGACTACTTTCAGGCACTATCAGAAAGTGTCACAGATCCTTCAGAACTTGAAAACTACGGGGATGATATCCTGCCGCAGGTATGGACAGATGACTGGGAAGCCTTCATGAAATCCGAAGAAATCTACGAAGCCGACTCTCATCCGCTCGAAGAATTCTCAGACACAGCCAGTGATGTGGCAGAAGTCGGATGGGACACTCAGGCTGAGATCATACAAGAAAACGGATATGACGGCGTAGTAGGACTGATGTTAAACTACTATGACGGTATCCTGTACTGAATCTTCCACTTACCATAAGTATAATTATCGGAACTTTTATTGACACGGGCGAGCCGGGATATTCCACGGGAAGCTAGCTGTCACGATTTTGGATAATTCGCATTTCACGATCAATAGAATTATCACAAAATCGACAGATGCTTCCCTTAGGAATACACCGGCTCGCCGTGTCATATATCATCTCATGTTGTTAGATGGACGATATTCGTCAAATAGTATCTCTCACACAAGCGTGAAGTCACCGCTTGACTTATTATATCAAAACGATAAGTGATCATTATTGACATAAGGAAAACAGCAACATCAAAGGGCTTGCATGCCCCTAAGAAATACCATTTGTCTTTTTCGTGATAATTCCATAGAGTGAATGGCTGATTTTCAAAAACGCGAACGAGGCTTTCGCGTCAGCGAGTTAGCGAGCGTTTTTTGAAAATCACCATGAACGATATGTGAATTATAGAAAATAGCTACAACCGGTTTTCGCAGGGGCATGCAAGCCCTTTGATGTTGCGTCAATTATATGCATATAATAATACCTATAAATAGGTGAAGATACTACTGCCTTACTTTGATGTGCACTTCCCGCAGCTGCTGCTCGGTCACATCTCCCGGTGCGCCGCACATCAGATCCTGGGCATTACCATTCATCGGGAAGGCGATTACTTCACGGATATTCTCCTCGTTGCGGAGCAGCATGATCATTCGATCAACGCCCGGTGCCATACCTGCATGCGGCGGTGCACCAAACTGGAATGCATTATACAATGCTCCGAATTTCTCCTTCAGATCTTCCTCGGAATATCCGGCAATTTCAAATGCCTTGGTCATGATCTTCATATCATGATTCCGGACAGCACCCGAAGACAGCTCTACACCATTACATACGATATCATACTGATATGCAAGAATCTCCTCCGGTGCCTTCGTTTCTAATGCCTCTAAACCACCCTGCGGCATAGAGAACGGATTATGTGTGAAGATCATCTTCTTCTCTTCTTTGTCATATTCATACATCGGAAAATCATTGACATAGCAGAACCGATATGCATTCTTCTCCAACAGATCCAGACGATTGGCAAGCTCCGTCATGATCTGCCCGGCATACTCTGCCGCCTTCGCCTCCGTATCTGCAATGAAGAATATGGTATCCATCGGCTGCAAGCCCGCCAGTTCAGCGATCTCCTGCTTCATATCATCCGGAATGAACTTGTCGATCGGTCCCTTATAGGTCTTATCCTCTAATACCTCCAGATATCCG
>JAFUAW010000117.1 GCA_017460485.1 Lachnospiraceae bacterium
CCTCTGCTCTACCAACTGAGCTATCTGGGCGGATAAATTTGTAAGCACAAAGCATTGGGCAAATAAAGAAATGCGTTGAATGCTTGCATTCATAAGCATTTTCTTTTTTGACCATACGTTGATTTGTATTTACAAATCAACGGACATCGAGTGAGCTATGCTCACGAGATGGGCTTTGTGCAATTCATATTAGCGAATCAACGGACATCGAGTGAGCTGTGCTCACGAGATGGGCTTTGTGCGATTCGTATTCGCAAATCATTTTTCATGCATTACAAAATGCCGCAGACCGGAATCGAACCGGTACGGGTATCACTACCCACGGGATTTTAAGTCCCGGGCGTCTGCCAGTTCCGCCACTGCGGCATTCGATAATCATTTTCATATGAAAACAATTATGAAATGGATGGAGGTGGATTCGAACCACCGAAGCAAGATGCAGCAGATTTACAGTCTGTCCCCTTTGGCCACTCGGGAATCCATCCATGTTAGCGGTTTGACCGCTGACAATTAGTTATTATAATTGATTCATATACAAATTGCAAGCATTTTTTCTTAAATAATCTCTATATTTCTTATTCTTTTTTTGTCACATGCTTCTATATATCTTGTCTAAATATTCAACCTCAACACCATCGCCGAGATCTTCGGCATCCTGACATACAGACGGTTATTCGTTACTCTGTATGGCATCGGATCGGTCAGATAACCATCCTCTGTTGACAGGATCAGCTGTGTCAAGACACTTCGATCCGGAATTCCAATCTCTGCAACACTGAATTTGAGTTCCATATCCTCATAGTTATTATTCAGGATCACTACCACTTTGTTATTCTGGTCAAACCGGCCGTAAGCCACTAATTTGTGCTCGCCCAGCAGAAACCGGTAAGAACCGCGCATAAGAGCGGGATTTTCCTTGTGTATCCGTATGATCTCTTTATGAAAATCAATCAGATCCTGATCTTCATGTCCCCAAGGATATGTTCTGCGGCTGTCCGGATCTGTCCATCCGCATACGCCTGCTTCATCTCCATAATATATGGTCGGTGCTCCCGGCCATGTCATCTGGAAGACTACCGCTTCCCGGAATACACCCTTGTTAACATTCTGGTCCGCCGCATCCACTCCGACGGTATGGATCCGCCCGACCATACGATTGGTTCTGGTCAGGAACCGTGAATGATCATGATTGGAAAGCTCATTCATGGATATATAGAGGGACTGATGGTGGAACCGCGACATATGATGTCTGAGTGCCCCGATAAAAGTATCCGGATTCCCTAACAGATCTCCGCGGAATTCATCACTGTGCTTCTCGATACCGGTAAGGAACCATGAGATCGGCTCCATAAATGCATCGTAATTCATAACGGTATCCCATTCGCCGCCATTTAACCATTCTTTCGGATCTCCGTAATGCTCTGCCAAAATCAATGCATTTGGGTTCGCTTCTTTCACATTTTTGCGAAAATCTTTCCAGAATTTGTGATTGAATTCCGAACTGTGTCCAAGGTCGGCCGCAACATCCAATCTCCAGCCATCAACATTATACGGCGGAGATACCCATTTTCGGGCAATCTTCATAATATATTCATACAGCTTCGGAGATTCTTCATAATTCAGCTTCGGAAGTGTATCATTCCCCCACCAGCCGTCATAGGAAGGATTATACGGCCAGTGGTATTCATCATGAAATTTAAAATAAGTACGATATGGGCTGTCAGCGGATACAAACGCTCCTTTTTCATAGCCCTCCTGATTCTCATAGATACATTCCTTGTCCATCCACTTGTTAAAGGAACCGCAATGATTGAACACGCCATCCAAGATGATCTTCATGCCCCGCTTATGCACTTCTTCTACAAGATGAATAAACAGTTGATTGCTTGCCTCCAAGTTTACCTTATCCGTCACGCGCATAATATATCTGGTTGCCTCATAGTTCGGAGCCTGACCATAGCCCAGAAGATCGCCTTCATCCTTAATGATCCTGCCGAAATGAGGATCTACATAGTCATAATCCTGAATATCGTATTTGTGGTTGGAAGGCGATACAAAGATCGGGTTCAGATAGATCACATCAACCCCCAGATCCTTAAGATAATCCAATTTGTTGATTACACCCTGTAGATCTCCACCGTAAAAACGGCGAACATCCATATTTTCCGGTCGGGAATTCCAATCTGTAACACGGATCGTACCTTCTCCGATGTAACTATACTCATTATCCAGAACATCATTCGACGGATCGCCGTTACAGAACCGATCAACAAAAATCTGATAAAAGACCGCTCCCTTTGCCCAGTCCGGTGTTGTATAACCCGGTACGATCTCAAAGTTATAGTAGGAATTCAAGTCTTTCACGGTTCCCATTTTATTATAATAACAGGTAATTCTTCCGGATTTGATCTGGAAATAATACGAACAGGTACGATCAGGAAGATCCCGGATCGTATACTCATAGTAATCAAATTGCTTATCAGAGAATGCAAACTCCATATTATAATGCTGATCGTTCCAGATCAACACCACATGATCCACATTATCCACGGCTGTACGGAAACGGATCCGCAGATCATCCCCTGCCATAGGTTCCTCAGGCGAACGATAAAAATCCGTTCCATCGCTGAATAATGCCCCAACATTCATCGCAGGACGGATCGAATAAAAATATTTCATTGTACGTTCCGCTTTTGATAATCTATCAAAATTCGTTGAAAAATACATATCATATCTTCCTTCCGTATATGCTGTGTCACAAGTATTATTTTAATATAAAAATCACACTCTCACAACCATTATTTTAAAAAGTGAAAAGGACAGCTACCGAACGCTGTCCTTTTGGAGAAGGTATTTTTTGTTACTTTATGGGTGTAGCAAAAAACTATATAATGTATTGGGGGGGTTACAAGTTTATTATAGCAAATCCTGTTAAAAAGTGTTCACAAACAATTATCTTTTTTTTCGATTCTTTTGTGCAAAAAAACGATAGATTTTTCGAAACGCATAATTTGGTGATGTAAAATTAGATAATTTTGCACCGTTTAACTGTTGTTTTCTTATAATGACCTGTTTCTTTATCCTTCTTTATACCTGCGGGATAACGGTTCCCTCCTCAAAGAGTGACTCAAAGGTCTTGCCGTCAATACGGTCTTTTTCTAACAGAAGCTCTGCGCACTTATGAAGAATATCCATATGGTCCACAAGGATCTTCTTCGCTTTCTCGTAGCATTCATCCATGATCCTCTTTACTTCTTCATCTATGATCTCGGCAGTCGCATCACTGAAATTCTTGGCATGTCCAAGATCTCTTCCTAAGAATACCTCTTCTTCATCCGAGCTTTCATAATTGATCAGACCTAATTTTTCAGACATTCCATACTTGCATACCATGGATCTGGCTGTCTCGGTTGCAACTTTGATATCCTGAGACGCACCGGTTGTAATATCTTCAAAGATCAGTTCTTCCGCGATCCGTCCACCGAAATCAACCATGATATCCTGAAGCATCATTCCTTTTGTTGTGAATTCATTATCATTATTCGGAAGCCGCATGGTATAACCTGCTGCCCCCTGTCCCGTCGGAATAATAGACACGGCATACACAGGACCTACATCCGGTAATACATGATACAGAATCGCATGTCCCGCCTCATGATATGCCGTGATCCGTCGGGTCTTTTCCGGAATCAGGCGGCTCTTCTTCTCAGTTCCGACACCCACCTTGATAAATGCCTGATCGATATCCGCCTTCTTAATATATCCATTTCCCTGCTTCGCAGCCAGGATTGCCGCTTCGTTCATCAGATTCTCAAGATCCGCTCCGACAAAGCCGGAAGTGGTACGCGCGATCTCATGCAGATCCACATCATCGCCTAACGGTTTATTTTCAGTATGAACCTTCAATATATCCTCACGGCCCTTTACATCCGGACGCCCTACAACCACCTTCCGGTCAAACCGTCCCGGTCGCAGAATGGCAGGATCTAAGATGTCCACACGGTTTGTAGCAGCCATAACAATAATGCCTTCATTCACAACAAAACCGTCCATTTCCACCAATAACTGGTTCATGGTCTGTTCCCGCTCGTCATGACCGCCGCCAAGACCGGAACCCCGCTTTCTGGCTACCGCATCAATCTCCTCAATAAATATAATACAAGGAGCATTCTTCTGCGCCTCATCAAACAGATCCCTGACTCGTGACGCTCCGACACCGACGAACATCTCCACAAAATCCGAACCGGAAATACTAAGGAACGGAACCTCCGCTTCTCCGGATACCGCCTTTGCGAGCAATGTCTTACCGGTTCCCGGAGGGCCTACTAAAAGGACACCCTTCGGAATTCTGGCACCAAGCTTGGTATATTTGGCAGGATCTTTTAAGAAATCAACGATCTCTTCCAATTCCTGTTTCTCCTCTACAAGACCTGCAACCTTAGAAAAATCAATATTATGATTCCGTTCGATCATCACATTGGCACGACTCTTGCCAAAGTCCATCATCTTAGCTCCGCCGCCGGCACTTTGCAGTGATCCCATGATCATGAACATAAATACCAGCATTACCACCAGAAGCAGAACATATGGAAGAAATTGACTGAGCATACTTTGTCTCGCAACATCCCGAACCGACATTTCTATCAGCTTCTGATCGGATGCCGCTGCCGTGATCTCGGCATTCTTGTCATTTACCATCTGAATGATCACATTCACATCTGATACATAAAATGTCTGCGTAGACCACGTCTTATCATCATGCGTCAACACCTGAACGCTTCCGGTCGGAACCTCCGCATTCTGAAATACTGTTAAAGAACTGATTCTCCCTTCCTCCAACGCCTGAACAAAGTCTGTAATCTTATAAGAATCTGTATTGGATGGACGGTTTTTCATATAGAAATAATAAGCCGAAGCAATCAACACCAACAGGATCACAAACCAGATCAGTCCACGAAACGAACCCTGTTTATTCATCATTTTCTCCTTTCTCTATCTCCACAACACCAATATATGGAAGATTTCTATACTTTTGAGCATAATCCAGTCCGTAGCCGACAACAAAGGCATCCGGAATAACAAACCCCGTATCATTTACCGCAACTTCCTGTTCCCTGCGATCCGGTTTATTCAAAAGGGTAACTAACTCTATACTTGCCGGTCCCCGGCTTTCAAGTATTGGAAGAAGATAACTTAAAGTATTACCGGAATCAATAATATCTTCAACCAGAATTACGTTTTTCCCCTGAATCGTATCAGACAGATCCATTACGATCCTCACACGCCCGCTGGACGTAGTGGCATTCTCATAACTCGATACCGACATAAAATCCATGGTTACCGGTACCGTCAGATGCTTCGCCAGCTCACAGATAAAGAACACGCTGCCCTTTAAGATTCCTATCAAATGAACCGTCTTTCCTTCGTAAGTCCGGTTGATCCGGTCTGCCATCTCACAGATCCGTAATTCTATCTCCTCCTGAGAGATCAAAACAGATATTTTATCCATAAGTATATCTCCTTGTATCATCTATCCCGTTCCGGTTCCAGACTGAGCAGAAGAACCCGGCGGGTAGTCTCCGTAATCTTACATGCTTCACTGATGCGGATTCCGGGAATCCATATCACATGGCTGCCGTCTGCCACAACAACAATCTGATCCCTTAAGGCTTTGGTAATCTTCTGATCAATCAGGATTCTGGACAATCTCTTATGATCTCCTTTCGGATTGATTACCACATAATCTCCATCATGAGGATTCCGGATACATAACGTATTTTTTATTGTATCATAATCCAACATTTTCGTATAGATTTTTTTTGAAATATCAGTTATATGGTCCCGTTCCCTAATCCGCAAAGACCAGTTCCCCATTCCCGGAACCGAAAAGGAATATTCCGTCTGCAGATCCTTACCATCTATAATGATATCTTCTCTCAATTTCATATACAGACAATCTGCAGATGCGGAAGAATCCCGAAGCAACTGTGTCTCCATACCCTCTCCGTTTGACTCAAAGCTTATATGATCGTATGTCTTGATTACCCGAATATGGTATGGCAGATCCAGCTGTTTTTCTCCGCGTGAACTCAGAAGCACCCTTACCGCTTCTACATGAGCAGCCTCCAGATCCCGTTCTTTTCCTGCTGCTTCCGATAACTGCCGATATATGATATGCCGCTGCAGAAGCTCCGGACACGCAAGTAATTCCGATATACAGAGACTATGATCCCGGATCTTTTCCCGCTCATATTGAATCGCCTGCTGTTCCACATATTCAAAGTAAGCGGCACTTTGATCAGATATGTCGGCAATATGTCTGACCGCTTCGGAATTGATCGTAGATAATTCCGGGATTACCCGGTTACGGATGCGATTCCTTGCATACATTATGTCCCTATTGGACTCATCCATATAATATAGGATTCCCCGATCTTTTAGATATTCTTCAATTACCTCCCGCTGAAGCTCGTACAAAGGCCGAATTACCAATAATGCATTCTGCACATCTGCCGGTTCAGAAGAATCCGGCATCCGGTCCGTAATGCTGTCCGGTTCCATATTCCGGACTGCCGGTATCCCCCTCATTCCCTTCAATCCGGTTCCGCGGGTCATATGAAAGAGTACCGTTTCCACACGATCATTCATATGATGCGCCACAGCCAGTTTGGTACAACCATATTTTTTTGCTGTTTCCCGGAAGCATTGATACCGATAGATCCGTCCCGCTTCCTCCGTGGAACACGCCATTTCATTTGCATAAGCATGAATATCTTTCCGATATACTTCGCATGGAATTCCGCTCTTTTCACATAATTCCTTCACATAGCTTTCTTCTTCGTCCGCAGCGTCCCGAAGCATATGATTCACATGTACTACCGTAATCGACAGATCATAATCCTTCTGTAATTCAAGAAGTACCATAAGCAGCGCAACCGAATCCGCTCCCCCGGACACGCCGGCAGCCACTCGGTCTCCGTACTCCAGCATATGATATTTTTCAATCGTCTTACGTACCTTTTCTATCATTGTTCTTTCCAATCTTAATTCTGAGTATCTATTCTGTTATATCTGTTATTTCTTCCATAATCCCAACACCAGTATGCTGGCATCATCCCGCATACCATCCGGATTCATGGCTTCAACCTTTGACATCAGTTCATCTGCCAACTCTTGAGGATTATTGCTGTGAATACCAAGTATCATTTCCTGTAATACAGCCTCTTTATCATCCATAGGTATTCCGTCCAGCAGACCGTCGCTGACCATAATGATCCTGTCGCCATGATACAGCTTTTTTTGAATTCCGTCCGGTTCCGTCTCCTCCTGTATACCGACCGGCAGCGAAGTTGATTGAATGGTCTCAACCCAGCTGCCTCTCCGGATCAGCGTGATGGACGCTCCCATTTTCAAAAAATCAGCAACTCCGGTATATAAGTCTACCATACAAAGATCTAATGTAGCAAATGTCTCGCCCCCACTTTTGACAGTGAGCAGTTCATTCATAAGCCGGAGCGCGGTCTCCTTCCGGAAGCCGGCATCCAGCATATCTTCCATAAGATCCACCAACTGTTCGCTTTGTTCAGAAGCTTTCTTACCGCTTCCCATACCGTCCGCCAGCATCATCAGCACCTGACCGCCAACCAGTTCCATTTGAGAAAAATTATCGCCAGAAACCATCTGACCATCCTTGATATGCCGTCTTGCTCCCATCAGATACCGATATCGAATATCCTCTTCAAATATCACTACATCATAATCTCGGTTGATGATTAGACGGCTGTTGTTACTTACCCGGTAATTATCCTTCAAGATCTCACTAAGGATCGATGCCGCCTCTTTTGTCGTCATAACCCGTCCTCTTACCGTCCGGCAAGACATATATAATTCTTTTCTGCCGTAAATACCCTTTACCAGCACCATTTCCCGTATCTGAACATGTTCACGCGAGAATCTTTTCATGACCGCCGCCTGCTGCTCACGTTCTAACGGTTCTACTTGACCGGCAGACTCGGAAAATTCCTTTAAGCTGCTTCCAATCTCACGGAACTGCCTTGCATATTGCGGAATATCCGCAGAGGAATCTCCGGCCTCTCCCATACTATTGCCCATTTTGCGAAATACCTTGGCATAGTTATGGATCCGATCCTGTAATCCCTTCTGCATCTCCGACTGGACGCTTTTATTATCTCTTGTCTCGTTGACAGCCCAATATTTTTCAATGATTAACTTCGGCGTGAGAAGATATACCACGGCAGCCGCTATAATACTCCGGATGGATGCGGCTTCGAACAATTCCGGAATATACAGAAAGCCAAGCAGCCCCATAACCGCCAGAAATCCCATAACCGTCAGGAGCCGGTTCCAATCCCGAAAAAAAGAGATCGTAACTCCGATCAGAACACCGGCTGCCAGCCATGATACGTCCTGCATTCGTATCGCCAGGATCACTCCGCAGACGATCCCGGTACCGATTCCGTATACAGACCCATATTTATAGGATAATAACAAAATACAATAATATGATACAAGCTGCAGAAGATCCAAATAATACATCGTTCCCGACGGAATCCCTGCCAGACAGACCGCCAGCAGAACCAGGATTCCTGCTATATTCTCACTCTTTAAGTAATCCCGGTCTGTATGAAGTGTCAAATATGCCTGCCGCAGCATCATCGTAAAACAGACGGTCAGAACACCTTCCAAAAGTGCCATATACCAGTCATTCCATTCACTGCTGATCACACGATACATAATTCCATACACGGTAACCATCAATCCGGAAAAAAGCACCGAATACAACGGATAGAACTCCCGATCCTGAAGCTTATCTGTCCCAAAACTGCTCCGGATCAAAAGGATTCCTATGGTAATCAACAGCATCAAAGCACCATATTTGATTGCGGAAAATACGGACAAGGTTGAGCAGATTCCCAATAATACCGCTCCATATACTCCCCATGATCCGCAATCCGCAAGATAAGCCGCCAGATATACCGCAATTGCAAAAGGATACATCCCCGCAATCTCCACTCTAGCAGCCAGAAATGCTACACTATATATCCAAATCCGATTCTTATGTATAAGTTGAAGCTTGTCCTTCCACTGAGCTTCTATGACCGACATACCACCTGCCTCCTTACACTATAGGGTTCTTGCCCTACCAGTATATAGAGGCAGAGGTACATTTTCTGTCAAAACAAGAAAGAAGAATTCGAAGTGGATTTACGCATTAAACATTATTTTTTCTTTGTAGAAAAGCTTCGCCGTGAGCCATGCAAAGAAAGCTCCGACAACCAGATTGGATACCATCGCCAATACAAAACCGCCCACCGTCAGATCCAGTGTAAATATATTCTTCAGCGCGATCGTCGGTCCGAAGATCGGGATCAGATATTGGATCAATGTAATATCATCGCCCTTGAATATCGACAGCATTCCCACCACAGTAACAATCAAATAGGCCGGCGTCACATAAGTACTGGCCTCCTTCATATTCTTGGCAAATGTTGAGAATAATGCGATCGCTGCTACATATAGAAATACAAGAGTCACGATCAATACCATCAGCATGACCATCTGACCTGCGGAAAATTGCAGATCCTGCCCGGTCAGCGCACCCAAAGTCCGATAAAATAAAGGCATCGCAAAGATCATGGAACCACCGTAGATCAAAGCGGATAATCCGGAAAGGATCATAAGGGCAAACAACTTGCCGTATACGATCTGGCTGCGTTTTACCGGCGTCATTAACAGCGATGCCATAGTTCCCCGTTCCTTTTCCCCGGCAAAGCTGTCCGTCCCCAGATTCATGGCACTGGCAAACAGCAATATTGTAACCATATACGGAACAACGGAACCAAGAAGCTTCCCCTGCGCCTTATTGTCATTTTGGATCACGGATTCTTCATTGGTCTCATCAATCGTAAATATGGTCAGACTCTCCAGATCCCCAACACGCTGTTCCAGCAGTACCTTCCGGTACTTTTCCAGAACCTGATCCAGGATATCCCGATGCGCATTGTCGGAATAATCCTCAGAAGGATTATAGAAGGTCTGAATCTCGGGAATACTCTCTGCTCCCATATAGTTTGCGACCTGTGAGTCAAAGTTCTCGGGAAATGATAAGATCAGATCCAGATCCCCGTTATAGATCTGATCCTTACATACCTTTAATTCCGCATCATCCATAACATCCGAGATATGATAGATCGTAGATCCGATCTCATAAATACCTGTCGAAGTCTCATAATCCTGAATATAATCCATAAAGCTTTCCGGAGCCTGATATAATGCCACAGTAGGCTCGTGTTCCTCCCAATCTGCCAGAAGGGATGAAGCCAGCGCTGCCATAAGCAGGAACATTCCCACCACAAGAATCGCGGGAAGAATAAATAAGCCGAAGATCAGTTTCTTATCGGAAAAAACTCTGTATAATTCCTTCCGCATAATGATATTCACATTCTTCATGACTCCACCTCCATCGTCTTCCGGTACAGTTCAAAAAATGCGTCCTCCAGATCCTCCGCATGTGTGCCCTGCAAGGCCTCCTCCAGTGTTCCCTGAAATACACAGGAGCCTTGAATAATCATCGCCATCCGGTCGCACAGCTTCTGTGCTTCCGGCATAATATGCGTGGAAATGATCACAAGCTTTCCCCGTTCCTTTAATAACTTCAGATAATCCGTAACCGCGCGCGCGGTAATGATATCCAGCCCGTTCGTAGGTTCATCAAAGATCACGATGCTCGGATCATGAACCAGACTGACAGCGATCGAAACCTTCTGTTTCATACCTGTCGATAATTCTTCCACACGCTTGTCCTCAAATTCCGTAATATTAAAATATTCAAACAATTCCTTTTGCCGCATGCTGATCACATCATCCGGAATCCCATACAATCTTCCGAAAAAACGGAATAAATATTTCGGAGAAAAATGCGCATCCATTTTTACCTCATTTGTAAGAAAAGCAATGGACCGACGCACTGCTTCCCCTTCTTTTACCGTATCATGTCCATTGACCAGGATCGTTCCCTCTGTCGGATCCAGCAGCGTTGATACACATCGCAGCAAGGTCGTCTTACCGGCACCATTGGGTCCCAGAATACCGAAGATCTCCCCCTCATGCGCAGTAACCGATACATTCTTAACCGCGACCTTCATATTATTCTTCGCTTTTTGCTCTTCCATCTGCTTCTTATTCAATTTGTAGATCTTTGTAACATGTTGTACTTCTACCATATAGTTCCCTCTTTCTTATCTGATCAAAAAAGCATAAACGGGAAAAGACCACTGCGTTCATTCTGCAATGGTCTTACTTATTCCCCTTCACTCGGTTTAATTGCCGTATCGCCGGGATTCACAAGATTCAGGAGCTTACGTGCCGTCTCTTCTACATAGGCGTCCGTCTGCTGATAAGCCTCCTGCTGCTGCAATTTCTCCGTTCTGGCTTCCTCCTCTGCCTTCTTTTCCTCCAGAAGTTCTATCGTCTCCGCATTCGCCTGATACTGCGTCTTCAAATGCTGATATCTCACGAACAAGGTACCTCCCAGTACCAGCAGAATCGCCAGAATTACAACAATCCCTTTGAAGGTTTCCCGTCTTGCTTTATCTGCCTTCTTCATGGTTTCCTTCCTTTTTTCGTTTATTCTTCTCTATTGTACTTTGTTTTCTGACATTTTTCAACACTTCTTTTCCTTTTTTGTAAAAAAATAGTATCATTCCTCGAAAAAACGGACTAATTCCCCAATTATAAAATATACCTCCGCAGAGCATTCCCAATATCAGATAGCCCCGAACCTGTCCTTGATCATAATTATAAGAAACAGCCAATATCATGCATCCGACGGCGATCCAGAACAAAAGATCCTCAACCGCCACCATCCATGTACTATGATGAATCATCTGACGGAGCAGTCGGAACAGGTCATAATAGACAACAACCAACATTCCCCAAAAGGCACTTATGAAGAAATGCATCAGCTCCGTCTCAATAATTATCGACATCCGCTATTTGAACAGCTTTCCAAACAGACTCCCGGATTCCTTATGTCCCCCGGTATTGGTATACACAAGGCTGTCGACAGTGCCATCGACCTCGACCTCTCCCTTTTCCAGATTCAACTTTGTAACATGGAGTTCCGTTCCACGGATGGACAGCAGCCCCATATCCGTATCCAGGATGATCTCTTCCTCATTAAAAGAACGGACTTCTTTTACTCCCGTGATCAATCCGACGCCCCGATTCAAAAAGCTCAGTTTATGCACTCTGTGATCCATATGTTCGTCCATAAATACCTCCATATACCGCTTTTCTTGGTCTTTACATTCCAATACATAATGCAATATATGTGAGAACCGGGTCATTTATGCCTTTACAGATACTTAAACATCTCCTTGGCTTCTTCTTTCTTAACCGTTTCCGTGATCTGCGTTACCTCAACCTTAACAGACTTATTGCCGAATTGGATCTCGATCACATCTCCTAACTTTACATCATAAGACGCTCTCTGTACTTTATCATTTACAATAACTCTTCCCGCGTCACAAGCTTCATTCGCAACGGTTCTCCGCTTGATCAGCCGGGATACTTTCAAATATTTATCTAATCGCATTCTATCTCTTCCTTTCTGCAAAAAATATATAAGATTAGCCTTTGAAATCTATCTGTGAGAAAAAAAGAAACCACCTCGCGGTGGTTTCTTCCTAATACCCTGTATAGGAGTAACTGTCCTATTTCAATTACTTCTTCTTCTTTGACTTGGTATTAACAGCATCCTTCAAAGCCTTACCAGCCTTGAACTTAGGTGCCTTAGAAGCTGGGATCGGCATAGTCTCACCAGTTCTAGGATTTCTACCCTCGCGCTTAGGTCTCTGAACTACTTCGAAAGTACCGAAGCCTACTAACTGGATCTTCTCGCCCTTCTTTAACTCTTCAGATACAACCTCTGTGAAAGCCTTTACAGACTTCTCTGCATCCTTCTTAGAAAGACCAGTCTTCTCAGCAATTGCTGCTACTAATTCTGTCTTGTTCATCGAA
>JAFUAW010000118.1 GCA_017460485.1 Lachnospiraceae bacterium
CTACTATATATGGTATAAGGCCATCGGGGATGCCACACACAGCGACAGCCTCCCGGTATGTATAACAACGGTGATCGGACAGGCGGATATTACAGAGGCCGGAATTACGGTTGCAGGCTATCAGGGAGATTATGATGGGGCAGCACATGGAATTCGTGTCACAGCCGAGGATGAGGCTTCTACAACGGTATACTACAGTACAGAACAGGCATTGACCGATGCGGATTATGATACATTGGGTGTATTGGAGAATCCGACACGCACGGATGCCGGCAGTACCACGGTATACTACTATGTAGCAAATCATGGAAATTATACGGATGTGGTTACCGGAAGTGCAGATATCGTAATTAATAAGATCAATGGAACTGCCGCTGCGGATATGACGGAAGCCCAGAAGCCGGCGGCTAAGACGGGTCTGGAATATAATGAGAAGGCACAGGCACTGCTCACGGCACCGGAAGAACTGGCTGCCGGATATGCGAAGGTACAGTACAGCTTAGATGGCGGACATACCTGGACGGATACGATCCCGACAGGCACTTCGGTCGGAGACTATACAGTATATGTGAAATATGTAGGGGATTGGAACCATAACGACCTGATCGGAGGAACGATCACAGTCAGCATAGCAGAACCGAAATATACCATACTGGATGGCAAGGATCAGACCTTACCATTAGAGCAGGGCAAGGAACTGACGATACGGGCAAGCGGAAGTGTGGAAGACTTTGCAGGACTTAAGATCGATGGTGTCGAAGTAGACAGAGCCAACTATACCGTCACGTCAGGAAGCACGATCATTACCCTGAAACCGGAATTTTTGAATACACTTGGAGAAGGCGAGCATACCTTTACCTTTGTATATGTGGATGGAGAGGTCAGCACATCATTTACTCTGACACAATCAACACCGACAGAAAGTACAACAGAAGAGAGTACGACAGAGGAGAGCACAACAGAAGAGAGTACGACTGAACAGAGCACGACAGAGGAGAGCACGACTGAACAGAGTACGACAGAGGAGAGTACGACTGAACAGAGTACGATAGAGGAGAGTACTACCGAACAGAATACAACAGAGGAAAGTACTGCTGAACAGAGTACGACAGAAGCTGATAACAGCCTGTCAGACAATTTGAAACCGGCGGCAAGATCGGATAGCAAGGCGGTTGCAAATAAAGCAGATACACCGGAGACTCGTGATAGAACACCGGTCATCCCGGTAATGATTATGATGTTCTTGTCCGGTATCATGTTGGTATACATGGCGAGAAAATGGCAGGACATACTGTAGGGGCTCACAGATATAAATAAATATAAAAAGAAGGAAGAGGTTGTCGCTTTAGATGAATCAATCATCTGAGCGATACCTCTTTTTGTGTTATTTAAGATTCATAACTTTTGACAGCCTAATATTAGAATATTTTTGTGTAATCTGCACAAGATGAATTGGATAAAAAGACTATTGCTGAATGTACACCTCCTGATATATACTGAAATACAGATGGACAACCGGTTGCGCAACTGACAGCGCAACAAAAAAAGTGATGATTTTTGAATATCAGACGCAGATACCGGCATGGTTGTGAACGGAAACGATATCTGCAAGGCAACAGGTCAGAAGGAATGAAGGAGGTATCCGGATGAAGAAAAGATGGATAAAGAAAACGATTGCATCCGTGCTTGCGGGATTGATGATCGTAACAATCCCGGGAAGCGGATGGTTAGGTGGACTTCGTGAAGTAATGGCAGAAGATAACTGGGAAGAAGTTACCGGAAAGATAACGAATGGCGATTTTGAAAGCGATTTATCTGTAGGTTGGAAAAATGCAATTGATTGGGATAATGTGTGGACTGGTGACGGTGCTACCTGGACCAAGGCTCAGGGAGGTGAAAACAATAATACCAATGTATTTCATTACAGTGCAAATAATAATGCAAAAGTAGAAATCAGTCAGACAATTACCGGATTAGAGGAAGGAACGTATAAGGTTGAACTGGAATATGCCGGCGGAACAGAAGGAAAACCTGGTTTATCATTATATGTCAATGGAAGTGATACCGGAGCAGAATTTGATACTCCGGATGGATGGGATACATGGAAACCGCTTACTTCTGATGAATTCACATTAGATACTCAGGCTGATGTGGATATCATAATTACTGGAACTGTGCCTGCTGGATATTATGGGAGTATAGATAATGTAAAGCTATATAAAAAGAGTTCTGATTCTGGGAATAATGATCCGGTTACACCGGTAACCTTCAGACTGTATTATTATGATAATAATGAAGAAGATACTCCGTTATATATCGACATATGGAAGCATACCGGATTGGAGTTTTCAGATACCGCAACGACAGCAAATGTCTTTAATTGGAAGGTGAATGATTCTGATTATAAAAAACAGGCAACTCTTACGCAGGACAGTACTGACACCAACTGGTACTATACGGAATTTGAGATTGTAGATTCTACAAAGGATGAAGAAGGGTTTGATATATATTCTAAGAATAGCAGTGGGTGGAAAGAGGCCTATGCCTATAGTACAACTGTATATACAGAATTGATCTCAGGTGACAGTGATACCTATTATTTGAAGGATGGCGTAATCACAACAACAAAGCCGGAAGATACAGATCCGGTCGTGGAAAAGAACGTTAAGGTGTATTATTACTATGATGGTACAGATATACCTCTATATGCAGATTTGTGGAAGCATACAGGTTTGGAATTTGGGGATGATATATCATCAGATTATACATTTGGATGGACCTATAAACAGGGACAATTCAAGGATGCTGAAGAGGATAATTGGAAATATATCACCTTAAAAATTAAGAATGCCGAAGACAGTACGGAAGGCATTGACATATATGATAAGAACCAAACACCACTGTATAAATGCAGCTATTCCTATAATAATTCTGAGACATACAAAGAACTGGTCTCTGGTGAAAATGAACAGTATTACATAGTAGGCAGCAGATTATTTACAACGCTGGATGCAGCAAAGGAATATCTTGCACACTTGAATTCGAGAAGCTTTACCTTTGATACGACACCTGTCGCTGCATCACAGGTAGAATCTGATCTGTATGTGGAGAAGGTTCCGGTAATGAATGACTTTATCACCGGCTTTGATGTATCATCTTATCTTTCTATACGGAACAGTGGAGCTGCATTTAAGGATTATAACGGCAACGTGCTTTCTGATCAGGAATTTTTCAATCTTTTGAAAGAATCCGGTGTGAACTATATCCGGATTCGTACATGGGTAGATCCGTATGATTCGAATGGGAACAGTTATGGTGGTGGTGCCTGTGATCTGGATACTGCGATCAAAATTGGTCAGTGGGCATCGAATGCTGATATGAAGGTATTGGTGGATTTTCATTATTCTGATTTTTGGACTGATCCGAGTAAATATTCAGCACCTAAAGCATGGCAGGGGCTGACATTAGATGAAAAGGCAGCAGCACTTCAGACATACACAGAGAATAGTCTTAGCGAGATGCTGGATGCAGGTGTTGATGTGGGCATGGTTCAGGTAGGAAATGAAACCACAAATGGTTTTTGCGGAGAATCCGACTGGGAAAATATGTGCAAGTTATTCAATGCCGGAAGCCATGGTATACAGAACATTGAAAATGAATATGGTAAGAAGATCATGATTGCGATCCATTTTACCAATCCTGAAAAAGCACAGTTTGATTATTATGCAATGACTCTTGATCAGTATGATGTTGAATATGATGTGTTTGCAACCTCTTATTATCCATACTGGCACGGAACGCTTGATAATCTCACACAGAAGCTCAGTGCTGTGGCAGATACTTATGGTAAATATGTAATGGTGGCTGAGACTTCATATGCACGTACCTATGAGGATGGCGATGGACATGTCAATACCGTATATGAAGGAAAATCAGGAATTGAGATTCCATATCCTGTGAGTCTTCAAGGTCAAGCATTATCTGTGAGAAATGTAGTGGAAGCTGTTGCAAATGTTCCTAACAATAAAGGAATAGGTGTGTTCTATTGGGAGCCTGCATGGATACCTGTTCAGGTATATGATTCAAATGCATCAGATGCGGCTGCTGTGCTTGCACAGAATCAGGCACTTTGGGAGAAATATGGTTCCGGATGGGCATCCAGCTATTCTGCAGCTTATGATGAAGATGCCGGCAGATGGTATGGTGGCTCTGCGGTAGATAATGAGTCAGTCTTTGATTTTGACGGAACTGCACTGGAGACATTAAAGATCTTCAATATGGTTCGTGGCGGCACAACGGCGAAGGATTCTGTGCTTGATGTGATGGACACGAAGGCAGAGTATTATGTATATGAAGATGTGGTACTTCCGGAAACGGTTGATGTTATGTATGCAAGTGGCAAGACAGATCAGGCAAGTGTGACATGGTCTGAAAAGGATATAGCAGAGGCTGTATATGCCGGTGAGGGTGAGTATCCAATCAGTGGTGTGGCTGTATATAACGAAGTTAACTATGATGTTATATGCACATTGACCTTGAAGCCGAAGAATTATTTGGTTAATCCAAGCTTTGAGGATCCGGATATCTCTATGTGGATCAAGGAAGGCGTCAATCAGGCTTCGATAGATCGCAAGAGCGATGGGCAGAATTATCGTACAGGTACATATGCTTTTCATTTCTACTCAGAGACTGCAATGAGCTATACTTTCTACCAGACTGTTACGGTAGATGCAGGTATTTACAACGCAGGCTGTTTTCTGGAAGGCGGAAATGGTGGTGATAATTACACGATCACATTCTTTGTGAAGGTTGGAGATGAAGAACAGACAAAGAATGCAAAGCTGAATGGGTGGCTGGAATGGCAGAATCCTGAGGTATCCGATATTGAAATAGATGAAGATGGAACAGAGATTACGATAGGAGTCCGGGTAACTGATCTTGCAGGGGAAGCATGGGGAGCATTTGATGATTTCTATCTCAACCGGAAAGCGGAAGATGTGGAATATCATATCTTAGAAGGCGAAGAAAGCGAATGGACGGAAGATGAAGAAGGCAATATTGTGATCATTTCTGACGGACCGTTTGTAAAGTTCCAGGCAGTGAAGGTAGACGGTAAGGTTATAGATTCATCTAATTATACAGCAAAGAAGGGTTCCACAATTATCACATTCTTAAAGTCTTATCTGGATACCCTTGCAGTTGGAATGCATGAAGTGGAAATTGTATTTACTAACGGAAGTGCTTATGCAACGATCAATGTAGTGGAGAAAGAGACTACCGAAACGACAGAGGCAACGACTACGGAAGCATCTACTACAGAAACGACAACCACGGAAGCAACAACCACGGAAGCAACAACAGATACTTCAACAGCTTCAACAAGCTCCACAGAAGTAGCAACGGCGGAGAATACTACAGCAGACTCTGCTTCCACCTCTGACGCGGCAACTCCGAAAGCGTCCAATAATGATAATGGTCAGAAGGTTGCAACAGGAGATGCGCATAAGTTGGGCTTGTTAATTGTGTTACTTCTTATATCAGCATCCGGTCTGGTAATAGCAGATCTGTGGAAAAAAAAGCGTTAGGATCAGTCATGAGATTATTTATAATAAAAAGATGATCGATTCGATTGTATTCTTTCTGAAAATTTGATATATTGTAGATACTGAGGTCAGATTCATACAGAATATAGGATCTGACCTTGTATCATTATATCTGCGGATTGTATGTGATAAGGCAGAGCAGTTATCTATGCCGGATTGCGAGTGGATGATATCTATAATAGGGCAGTCTTATGAATGATCACATGCGGCAGAATGAATAGGGAGGAACCATCATGACAACGTCATGATTTCGCAATGGTTTCGACCGACTTGGCAGGATTCCGAAGGAATCGTGCCGTTACATATCAGAAGGAGGTATTGTTACAGTGAAAAATTATTTTGATCTGACAGGTCAGGTAGCAGTTGTGACAGGAGCATCTACAGGACTTGGAGTACAGATGGCGAAGGCACTTGCAAATCAGGGGGCTAATATTGTCTGTGTTGCCCGCCGGCAGAATCTGATCGACGAGGTAGCAGCAGAGATTGCTAAGGAATTCGGTGTGAAAGCGATTGGCGTTCGCTGCGATATTACAGATACAGATAATGTGGAAGCGGCAGTTGATACGATCTTAAAGGAATTCGGCAGGATTGATATCCTGATCAATAATGCTGGTACCGGAGCAGTAGCACCGGCTGAAGATATTACGGACGAGCAGTTCCAGAACGAGATGAACATCGATCTGTTCGGCTCGTTTAAGGTTGCCAGAGCAGTTGCCAAGAAGGCTATGATCCCGGCTAAGTACGGAAGAATTATCAATATTGCGTCTATGTATGGTCTGGTTGGTAATAAGATCGCACCTGCATCTCCGTACCATGCAGCTAAGGGTGGTGTTGTGAACTTAACAAGAGCCTTGGCAGCTGAGTGGGGTCAGCATGGAATTACGGTCAATGCAATCTGTCCTGGTTATTTCTACACACCACTGACAGAAGAGACTTTGCGTTCTGATTTCTTCGTGGCACATGCAAAGGCAAGTATTCCGGTAGAGCGTTATGGTAACGAAGGAGAACTCGATACTACAGCAATCTTCCTTGCATCACCAATGTCAACCTATGTTACCGGCGACATCATTCCGGTAGACGGCGGATATACAGCTATGTGAGGGAGGAACCATCATGACGAAGTCATGATTATAAAATGGTTCCGACCGACATGGCAGGATTCCGAAGGAATCGTGCCGATACATTATTCTTATATAATGAAATACAAACTCCCCCGGAGCCCTGATACCAATGATATCAGAAATCTCCGGGGGAGATGTTATGTTCTTGGTTTGTTGCTGCAGTTATTGCGAAAACATTCCATAGCTGCAGTATTTTGCGACATAGTTACTTATTCTGTAGCTTCTTTTGCCCATGCGTCCAACTTCTCCATGGTAGCATCATAGGTCTGCTGAGAGATTTCCGGAAGTTCTCCGCCCCACAGCTTCTTCGCTTCGTCGAAGCCTTTCTTGATTGCATCCCGCATCTGTTCAACCTTGGAAGCATCTCCACCGGTCAGTGCCTTAGCGAAATCAAGCAGACGGTCTGAGGTCTGCTTAACACCCCAGTAACCATCTTCAGCAATATCCTTCTGTGCCTGTGCAACGGTCTCGTCATCGACTTCAAAATTGCCGGTGCGGATCGCATTCCAGAATGAAGAATCATTCATGATGTCTTCATTGTCTTTGTTCGCCCATGCGAAGGATTGTCCCTGCTTGGTAATCAGCTTCTCAACCAAACTCTTTAAGGAATTCAGTCTTGCATCCTGATCAGCCTTTAACTGTGCAACAACTGCGGAGTTGTCTTTCTTGGCAACCGTGCCTGTCTGAGTAGAAGCAGAACTGCTCTTCTCATATACGGCAGCAGGTGTCTCGGCAGCACTTGCGCTTGATGCCACTTCGGCAGCCTTCGTGCTTGCGGTAGAAGTGGCAGCAGCTGCTGTAGCGGAACTGTAGCTTGTGCTAGATACATTTGATACCATTTCATCACCCTCCTTGGAATAATATAATATATTATGAATGTTATTGTTATCCTCGCCTCCTGCTTGGACAAGACAATAACTGCTATCTATTATATCGGATACTATATCGAAAACTTAATAGCAAAAATCAGAAAAACTGAAAAAAATGATAAAGAAAGAATAATATAGTAAGAAAATGATGAGCATTTGAAATTTTTCTTAAATCCTGTTGAAAATGAATACTTTTTTTCGCAGTTATGTTATACTGCAATTAAATATAGTAAGGCTTGTGTATACTTGAAACCTAGAAGATGCCGTCGAAGCGTATACGGAAGAATGGATCGGATGGAATAGGTGATATAGATGAAGATTGTAGATAAGATAAGAATATTGATCGTTCCTCTGGTGCTGGTTCCATTTGTGGCTATCGTGATCGGTACGATCTTCTTTGGACGGGTTTATCTGTATAATATATATGGTCAATATAATTCGGACGGGATTCATCCATATGCCAATCCGATCTATGCCATGAACGGGTCGGCAGAGGCGGTTCTAAGAGATATGCAGACGGAGGTTCAGCAGAATCCGGATCAATTTCTGGATGTGGCATATCTAAAACAGATTGAAACAGAGCTTCGTGAAAAACATGTGGATTTCCTGATGCTGGTGGATCGGAGCGTATATTACTGCAGTGCCTCATTTCCGGAGCAATATCTCGCATTGATACCGGATTACGATGCTGCCGCGGAAAGTATCGAGGGCGGTATCTATGTTGACGATAAGACACCATTTTATATAAGGCAGGAGGATTTCATGCTGTCGGATGGAAGGAGCGGTTCC
>JAFUAW010000119.1 GCA_017460485.1 Lachnospiraceae bacterium
AAATAATACCTCAAGTAAAGTTGGATTGTTACTGACCTGGCAGTTGGTAAAATCCAAAATCACGAGAGGTATCTGAGATGAATCTTAAAAGCAGTAAGGCAAAAAAGCAAGCTAATCTCAACAATACAGGGAGTATTCTTTCACAGGAGGAACTTGACAGAAGAATTGCGGCAGTTGAAGCGGACCTGAAATCATCAACCTGGAGAAGTCTGGAAGTTGGCGGCAAGTTCGATAAGAATGCAAAGATCACGTTTATCAGTGACGACATGTTGATTATCGGTTGTGATATCGGCAGTGAGACACATTACATGAGGGCAATCGATACCAGGGGACGGGAGCTTAGTAAGGATGCATATTCGTTCAGTAACACTGCTGAAGGATTCCGAAGTGCAAAAGCATGGGCGGTCCAGATTGCTGCAGAACACAACAAGAAACAGATCGTGCTGGGGTTGGAACCGACAGGACATTATTGGTTCTGCCTTGCGGAGTGGATGATCGCCAATGGCATCAGTGTCGTGCAGGTTAATCCGTATGCGGTGAAACAGACGAAGGAGATTGAGGACAACAGCCAGTTGAAGGATGACCGGAAGGATCCGAAGCTGATCGCGAACCTGGTGAAGGACGGTAATTATGGCATGCCTTACCTACCGGAGAGTGTGTATGCGGAACTGCGGCGGATGTCAATGCTGCGGGACCAGCTGACAGAGGATCGGATCCGAAACATCAACCGGCTGCACAGGGAAATGAAGATCAGCTTTCCAGAATACATGGACGCATTCGGAAAGCTGGAAGGGACATTTACTCTGACAATTCTGAAGGAAGCTCCGCTCCCGGAAGACATCCTGTCACTTGGTATAGAGGGTCTGAGAGAGATCTGGCATGAAGCAAGGCTCAGGGGACGGGGCTACAGCAGAGCGGAACAGATCATAAGGCATGCATCGGAAAGCGTTGGACTTAAATCCGGGACAGCCGGCAGCAGGGAAGCGGTCAGATGCTTTGTGGAACAAATCCTCTATCTCACGAAGAAGCTCGATGATATCGAGGAATCCCTACATCAGAAGTGCCGGGAAATCCCACACGCAGAAAATCTCCTGGAAATCGGAGGGCTCGGAGAAAATATCCTTTCAGGAATCTTGGCAGAGATGGGGGATATCAGCCGGTTCGATGACGTGAAGGAGATCCAGAAGCTGAGCGGACTGGGGCTGGTAGCCTGCAGTTCCGGCAAGCATAAGGGAGAGACAAAGATCAGCCATAGAGGACGCAAAAGGCTGAGGTACTGGCTCTTCCAGGCGGCAAGGTCGGTGGTATCCCATGCAGAAGAATTCAAAATGTTGCATGAGTACTATACGACACGGTCGGATAATCCGCTGAAGAAGATGCAGTCGCTGATCGCAATCGCCTGTAAAATTCTGAGGGTTATCTTCGCGATTCTGAGGACAGGGCAGAAGTATGATCCTGCAAGAATGCTGGGAGATATCAAGCATCCGGTGAAAGTAACAGTAACAGCGCAGGCAGCATAAGAATCCGAATCACCATACATAACCGCAGCCTCCAGGATCCTGCCGGACTGCCTGATAGCAGGAGGCCGGGCAGGGGCCTGGAGAGGGAACCCGTAAACGATGGCGTAGTGCATACGGCATCAATACCAGCTGACAGAGAAGAATAAGGCGGCGAAGCGTCCACTGATTTATCGGAACCGCCGGAAGAAGTCTGATCAGTAATGAACCAACAAAAACAAGAGCCGTAGCCAGCAGGAGTTGCTCCCTTAGGGCATGACCCTGTACGAAAGCTTAGCTGGCACTCGGTGTATGGATAGGTGGGACGAAGGAAGTTGGGACACGATCCCTATAGGCACGGAAGGTTCACCACCATAGTTGATCAGAGGGGAAATGGCCTTTATAGAGCAGATATTCAGGACGCTTTATTTGTCATACTCACAATCAGCTATTCAGTACCAGATACGATGATGTCCATACCCATTTGGCTCTGTTTCAAGAGGTATAGAAGTTTGTCAAACCCGCATAATGCTTGAATTTGGGGATTGACATGATAGGAAGGGGAACACCATGATTACCATGAAAGCAACCATGCATACCGGAAAGACCGGAAATGCAAACCACAATGACAGGGAAATGAATCCGAAATACCAGGATGAACATATAGACGTCTCAAGACAGCACGAGAATATCTACTTAAGCTACAAGAGCCTTCCTTTTACAGAAGCTGAAAAAGAATTCTATAAAGACAGATATTCTGCCTGGGTCGAAGCAAGGAATGCCAAACATATCGCTTCCGGGCATAAGAGCAGGTGCACAACGACGGATAAGCTCTTACGGGCAGAAAGGACAAAGCCCGAAGAAGTCATTTTGCAGATCGGAAGGGCAGGGCAGACTGTCGATAAAGATGTCTTTGCTTCCTGCGTGGAAGAGTACTTAAAAGAAATGCAGAAATACGACTCCAACATGCATATCCTGGATGTTGCGATCCACAACGATGAAGCAACGCCGCAC
>JAFUAW010000120.1 GCA_017460485.1 Lachnospiraceae bacterium
AAGTATTCGTATTATTTTGCGGAGCCGTATAAGCAGGCAGGCATGAATGTCCTAGTCATCGACCAGCGGGCGCATGGCAAGAGCGACGGTAAATATAATACCATCGGTGTGAAGGAGCACACCGATCTCCTAGAATGGGTCCGGTATATCGGAAAGCAGTATGGGATCAAGGAAGTATGGTTTCATGGAATCTGTATCGGAAGTGCTTCTGCGATCCTGGCAGTGACAGAAGCTGATTGTCCGGATATCGTAAAGGGTATTGTACTGGAGGGCTGCTTTGTATCTTTCCGGGAGACCTTTAAGCAGCATATGATCTATATTAAGCGGCCGGTCATTCCGGTCTGTGATGAAGTGATGCTTAAAATTAAGCATCAGGCGGGCGGCGATGTGTACCGATATGCTCCGATCCGCTATATCGGTCAGGTAAAGGTGCCAATTCTGTTCTTATTCGGTAAGGAGGATGTGTTCTCGATTCCGGAGAAGAGTCAGCTCCTGTATGACACCTGCGCCAGTGAGAAGAAGGAACTGGTGTGGTTTGAGCAGGGACCGCATTCGCATCTGCGTCAGTATAATATGGAGAAGTATGATCAGGCAATCATTGATTTTACATGTAAGCATTCGGCATAACATGATCAATCGATAGGATAGATGATCATTCCGTTTGTGATAGTCAAGATAGCTTTCGGATTATTGAGACGAATATATAGATTATTATAGAACAGGAAATGAATGACATGAACCGTGAAGTCAGAGAAATCGTGAATTATAATTGCCAGGCCTTGGAGGAGTCTGCGAAGAATTTTGAAGCAATCTATAAAGTTATGTTCCGTCTGTCGGATAATGTGCTGGCAGAGACCAACGACGGATATCAGATCCAGACCTATACCTACGGGGAGATCCGCGGGCGGATTGAACGCGCGGCGGCAGCTCTCTATGGCCGGATTGGCGCAACCCATAAATTCGTTGGTCTGGAGATGGAGAATTGTGTGGAATGGATCGTTGCATTCTGGGCAATCTTAAGAAGCGGCAACCGTCCATATCTGATCAATTGCAGACATCCGAAGGCACTGTGTCAGGGGATTTGTGATTCTCTGAAGATCAAATACATAATAGGTAATCATAAGACGGAGCTGAATGGAGACTATATTGATATTACAGCGATTGATTCTGCTGCATCAGCAATGTCCGATAATAAGGAAAGCTCCGGAGCAGAGGAGATAGCAGGAAAGGGGCTGGGATCCGTTCCGGAGAAAGTCTTTGAGAATGTGATCGCGCTGTCCACTTCAGCAACGACGTTACACGAAGTGGTCTGCTATTATTCCGGTAAAGAATTCTCCGAACAGTTACTGAATACCCAGGGAATCTTAAAACAGAATGAACGCATTTCTCTGCATTATCACGGATACTTAAAGCAGCTTGCATTTCTGCCGTTCTATCATATCTTCGGATTGTCGGCAGTTTATTTTTGGTTCACATATTTCGGTAGAACGCTGGTATTCATGAAGGATTATGCGCCGGATACGATATTAAATACCGTTCGGAAGCATGAGGTCACGCATGTCTTCGGCGTGCCGATGCTGTGGCATGAGATTGATAAGCAGCTGCGGAAGCATCTGAAGGAAGAAGGCGGGAAGAAGCAGAAGAAGTTCGAGAAGGGCTTGAAGATCTGCACCGCTTTGCAGAACGCATTTCCGTATGCAGGCACGAAGCTTTCCAAGAAGATCATGCATGAGGTGACCGATCAGTTATTCGGACCGAGCGTGCAGTTCTGTATCAGCGGCGGAAGCTATCTCAAGGATTCGACCATGGAGCTTTTCAACGGGATCGGATATCCACTGCATAACGGGTATGGAATGAGCGAGATCGGGATTACCTCTGTGGAGCTTCGGGATCATCCGAAGGAGAGAAATAAGAATTCTATTGGCAAACCATTTTCCTGCGTAGAATACCGTCTAAGTGATCAGAATACCTTACAGGTGAAGGGCGATACCATCTGCTATGCCATGATGATCGACGGCGTCTATAAGGAGACGGAGGAGTGGTTCGAGACCGGCGATATCATGGAGATGGATGCGGACGGTTCCTATTATATTAGAGGACGGCTCGGCGATTCGGTGATCGGTGAAAATGGAGAAAATGTCAATCCGGATATGATCGAGCAGAGCTTCCAGCTGACCGATGCCAAGAATCTCTCTGTGCTTGGAATTCCAAATAAGGACGAGCAGGGAGAGGTGCTTTCTATGATCGTGGAGATCTCGCCGTATCTCTCTCCGGGCAGGATTCAGGGCATGATCGATACCGTATATCAGATCAACGGAACGCTGCCTATGACGTCACGCGTGCAGAAGTTCTATTTTACTTATCAGGCGATCGCACCGGCAACGGCGATCAAGGTTGGCCGGCAGTATGTTCTGCGGGGCTTGGAAGCGGGAAGTATCGAGCTGATCCCATTTTCGGAGATCCGCAGCAGCTTAAGTAAAGAAGATGGAAGCTCCTTAAATCCGGAGCTTGTGAAGCGGGTGACGGAGATCGTTGCGGAGGTGTTGGATCTAGCACCGGAAGAGATCGATATCAATGCGCATGTGATGAATGAATTAGGTGCCGGAAGCTTGGAATACTTTGATATTATGGAGCATTTATCACAGGAGTTCTCGGTATTCGGAGAGTTCTCGGAGGATGAATATACCTATACAATACGGGAATTCTGTGAGTATTTGGAAGAGCATATAGAGTGAGTCTCTTAAGACGGAAGATTAGAGCTTACCATAGAGAGCAAATCAGGGAAGCCGGAGGAGTACAGTATGAAGATCAAGCAGGGCAGACCGAATTATCTGCTGTTATTTGTTATGAAATTGACGGGATTTATCCCGACCCTTATCTTCTTCAAACCGAAGATCTATTATCAGAATCGGAAGGCGCAGGGACGGCATATCAAGGGTGCCGCGATCCTGATGTCCAATCATACCGCGTTTATGGATTTCATTCTCTATATGCTGATCTTTGTAGAACGGATACCGCGTTTCCTGATGGCAGAGGTGCTGTTTACGAAAAATAAGCTCTTCACCTGGCTGTTATTCGGCGTGGGCGGGATCTATTTGAATCGGGATAAGGTCGGCGGAGGCTTTGTCACCCATTCTTTAAAGACCTTGGAGCGTGGCGGTGTTGTGGGAGTGTTCCCGCAGGGGCGGCTTCCGGTGCCGGGGCAGAAGTTCCCATTTAAGCCGGGAATTACCATGATCGCGATGAAGACCGATGCGCCGATCATACCGATCTATACGGACGGCAATTACGGAATTAACAAGCGGGCGCATGTAATGATCGGGGAGCCGATCTATCTGAGAGAACAATTTGACTGCACGAATCCGACCAAGGAGGACGTGAAGAAGATGACACAGTATCTGGAGTCGGTAATGGACAGCATGCAGGAAGAGGTCGAGAGGCAGAAGGCGAAGAAGTAAGGAATAGGGATTAACAGTCTGTACGGATACAGTCGGTTATGGTGAATAGTTGTGGATAATAAAGTAGAAGCAGTTGCAGAGAAGAATGCAAAGCGAGAGAATAAGCAGTTGGCAGGACAAAGCTCCGGGAAAGCAGCAAAATATGATGGCAGACACCCGCTCTTTCATATCAAATATTTTCCGATGGATATGGCGCGGTTTGTCTTCTATATCTGCATGATCGGATATCGGATCAAGCGGCTTTATCTGAATGAAGAGGCCGAGAAGAAATGTAAGTGGATCAAGGGCGGAGCCGTGATCGTGGCGAATCATACCGCATTTGATGATCCGTTATACTTGAACAGTCTGCTGTGGTATCGCCGGAATTATTATCTGGCGGGCGAAGCGGTAATGGATCAGGCGATCAAGGGACCGCTCTTAAAGTCGGCAGGCTGTATCCGGATCGACCGGAATATCTCGGATATCAATGCGATCAGGGAATGTGTGCGGGTCTTGAAGGAAGGCTTTACTCTGAATATGTTTCCGGAGGGCGGTATCCATAAGGACGGAGATGTGGCCGAGATCAAGAAGGG
>JAFUAW010000121.1 GCA_017460485.1 Lachnospiraceae bacterium
AAGAATCCATCTACAAATGCATCTGTCGGAAGAGAATCTGCGCGGAACAGGATCGTGCGATCATACCATTTCTCCTTCTTCTTGCTGAATGCAGCACAGGCAATCCCATCATCCAATGCTTCTACAGGAAATGTAAATGTATGCACGCCATCTGCATCCTCTACATAAGGAATATAGGTGCTTTCATCCGCATCCACTGCTTCCTCGCCGCTTCCCGGATAGAGATACAGATATCCGGTTCCGCCCATCTTCAGAAGTGCGGTCATCTCCCCATCCGCAACCGTCAGCTCGCAGGATTCAATCTTGAACATCGAAGAACTCGATGACACTGTCACATCATAGGTTCCATCCTTCAAGCTCTCAGCATAGATCGGCACCATACCTTCTTCCACAACATCCTCAATCGTCGTCATTTCATCAGAAGAAGCAACCTTATCACTATGCTCCGAATCATCAGAAGCCGCCTCTTCCGTATCTGAGCTCTCCTCCGTAACCTCAGCATCTTTTGTCACCTGCTCCTCTGAAATCACCACTTCATCTGTAGAAGAATCCTGTGCCACCTGCCCTGTCGTACCACAAGCACTCAAACTCCCTGCAGCCAAAACACAAATCAACGAAAAGACTATACACCTCTTACGCATCTTCAAACCTTCCTTCAATAATCAACTATTAATTATTTTACTTGCTCCACAGCCTTCTGCGCATGCTCCACATACATCTTCTGAATGTCCGGAAGCTCGCCAAGTCCGCGAAGAATACACTCTACTTCATAGCCGGCACCCTCGAAGATCGACTTCCAGGAATCCTCCTCATCGCCTGCCATATCGTTATTTGCATGATCTCCGGCAACAACCATCAGAGGCTCTAAGACAACCCTCTTATAATCGCCCTCCTGAACCTTAGCAAGAACGTCATCGACAGAAGGAGTCGCTTCTACAGTTCCAATATAATAATTCTCGTAACCAAGATCATCGATCACCTGCTGCATATGCTCATAGACACCGTTAGAATCTGCCTCTGTACCATGTCCCATGAAGCAGATCGCAGTCTCGCCGTCATCATACTCCTTGGTTGCTGCAACGATTGCCTCTGCAACTGCCTTAAAGTCCTCCTCAGAGGTCAGAAGCGGCTCACCAATCACGATCTGATCAAAGGAATCAGAATAAGTAGCAAGCTCTTCCTTCACATCGTTGTACTCAAATCCACTCATTAAATGGGTCGGCTGAACTACCAGAGTCTTAACACCGTTATCTACGGCACGATCTAAGGCTTCGGTAATATTATCGATCACCTCGCCGTCACGGCTCTTTACATGATCAATGATGATCTGACTGGTAAATCCACGGCGAACACTGTAATCCGGAAATGCATCGATCAAAGCGTTCTCTACTGCGCCGATCGTATTCCGTCTGCTGTCATTAAAGCTGGTACCAAAGCTTACTACCAATAACTCAGCCTCACCGATATCATCCTGATTTAACGGATTATCCAAGGATGCATCTCCTGTAGTATAATCCTCATCGTCCTCTTCTTCCGTCTCCGGCTCAGCAGTCGTGGTATCCTCCGGTGCTTCCGTATCCTCGCTTGGTGTCTCTTTCACAGTTGCTTCCTCCGTAGCAGTATCCTCTGTAGAATCCGGATACGTATCCGCGCCACAGGCCGTTACGAATGCCATGCAGGAAATCAATGCTAATGCCAATAGTTTCTTTCTCATTGTTTCATCCTCCTAGTATCACAATGTATCCTTATGAGAATATAATTCCCGACAGGGAATGCTCACCCAAACTGCCAAGCCACAGAAAAAAAGCCTTCACCACTATACTGGTAAAAGGCACCACACATAAGCACGCCATATGTTCAGCGTACATCTATACGGTACGATTAAGCCCTCGTAATCTGGATAATACATCCTGTACCCAATACCCGGCAGGTTTCCTGGCTTATGGATCAACACACATGACTGCCTTCCCAATTGACTCCGACAGCCTGCTAATCACAATAATTCGTGACCAGCTCCACTGTCTGATATTCTATCAGTGACTGGTAATACCCTTGTCTGTGCTCCTCAAATACAGTGACGAGATCGTACAGGATTCTCACCTGTTTCCCTTTTAACATTTTTTATCTGCACCGCGTATCGTTTCTATATCTCATTTTCAACGGGTAGTATAGCACGGTCCATCCGAATAATCAAGCAATTATAATCCGAATGAACTCTGAATCTCCTTGAATTCCTGCGAAACAGCGAACCGGTGCAGGATTTCTTCCCGGGTACATCCCTGATCCAACTCCGAGATCCAATGATAAAGCCCGGCTTCATCATAATCCCTCCCCATAAATGTCCGGTATAATACCTTGATATATTCTTCATCACTCAGATTCCTTCTTTGGAATTCCGGAGAATTGATAAAGCTCTCTGCTACCTGTTCCGGTGTCTTCACACCAAGGCGGATCGTTCTGCACCAGTGATTCAATCCGTCCTCTTCTCCCTGCCTTTCCAATACTTCCCGATACATACGGTTCACATACGCCGTCATAGCCGGATTCTGATCCCGATCCTGAACAAGCTCTACAGACCCTCTGTTAATCCCATAAGAATCACAGATATCACCATATTCCTTTGATTGGGAAAAGCGTTGAAATACATATTCCCTGGATACACCGTTCCCTAACATATAAAGCCAATGTTCCTTGCCATCTCCATCCGACGCGCGATCCAGCATTACTTGATAGAGCATTTCCACATATTCAGAATCTGAAGTATCCTTAGCCTGATACTCCTTACTAAATACAAAACCTTTAGCTACTGCCGATCCGCTGCGTTCCCGGTTGACCAGAACAGTTATCCAATGTTCAAGTCCATCCGCGTCCGGCTCTCGACCCAGACATTTTTGATATAAACGAGTTGCAAATGCCCTGCAATATTCCGGATTAACCGGTTGAGGTACCGCACGTCGTCCCTCTGCTTTTCCGTGATCCACATAATGTAAGACATACGCATACAGATCTCCGCCAAAGGCATTAATCAGATCCTGATAATTCTCCTGATAATATGTGATATCGAATTCACTGCCTGCCTGTCTTCCCTCCGGAATACCGTGAGATACCCAGTGAACCATCAACTGCTTTGCATCATTACCATATGCATTCCTCAGATCCTCATATCTGTTTGAATAGTACTCTGCTTCAAAGACACCAGGATCTTTGACGATTCTCCATGGATTATTTCCCTCCAGATCTGTCGGATCCCATCCCCGGAATCCCTCCGGAGCATCCGCGATCTTATAAGTGGAAGGCTTTCCGAGCGGCAGAGAACCTTCAGTAACGAATGTAACAGATGTACTTAATGAACAGTTGTCATAGATCCATTTTGCGTCTTCTACGCTCAGCCGGATACATCCCAGTGAAGCCGCTGTTCCGAGCTTATCATATTCCCAGTATTCCAGAGAAGAAGGATCCCCATATGAAGTATATGGTACAGAATGAAATAAGATATGACCGGTAATTCTTGTACAATATTGTCCGTACACACTGCCAACCAAGGTAAGCCAACGGTATTTGGCACTTGTCCGGTATGTCCCGCTGCGTGGAGAAGCAGATCCGGAAGAGCAGGTCATAGCCTTGATCGGCTGCCCGTTCTCAAATATCGTCACTACATTTTCCGTGATATTCACTTCAATGGTATAACTGTCACTCTCGGCATATACCTGAATTCCTGCCGACAGAATTACAAGAACGCATGTCAGGAACAATGCCGCTGCTCGCCGAACTATCTTCATACGCTTTACCTCCTTGCTTGTTTTCTTTGATTATGCTCGATAATAAAAGATACAAATTCATCCCTTGGTATCGGTCTTGAATAATAAAAGCCCTGAATATAATCGCATTCCAGCTTCGAGAATTGTGTTACCAGTTCCGCTGTCTCTACGCCTTCTACCACGATCTTCATGTTCATAGCCTTGATCATCTGTATCGTACTCTCCAACACGATCGTCAATTGCCGGTTATGCTGCTCATTAGCAAAGGTCTTATCAAGCTTCACAATACGGAATGGCATGGAAGCGATCCGACGCATATTCGAATAACCGGTTCCGAAATCATCCAGAGAGAATGCGATTCCTTCCGAGGTCAATGTATTGATATTATCCATCAATGTATTCTGTGAAAATGAGGCTGCCGTCTCCGTGATCTCCAGATTGATCTGATCCGGAAGTATATCATATTGTTTCATAGTGTGGATGATCTCATCCGCCAGATTATTACGCATGCACTGAGTCACAGAAAGATTCACTTCAATATAATCCAATCCGAGATGCCGGTATTCATCGCTGGCAATAAACTTACATACCTCTTCCATAACAAATGCGCCGATCTTATGGATCGCACCGCTTTTTTCCGCCGCCGGAATGAATATCTCCGGAGATATGAAGCCATGCTCCGGGTCCTTCAACCGAAGCAATGCCTCCGCGGAATTGAACCGCTGTTCTTCCACCGCGTAGATTGGCTGATAATATACCTCAAACTGATGCGTAGCCAGTGCATTTTCAATGATCGAATCAATATTGCGCTTGATCGTATATCTGCTTTTTTGATACAGATCTTTGGCATAAAGAACCTCTCCCGTGTAATATTTCATATCCAGATCTTCTTCAAATGAAAATAGATCCTCCGGATCCCTGATATCCTCCGGAATCCGGATCACACAGGTTAAGCACACCAGATTCAACTCCATACTCTGCTGCTTAACATCTGTTTTAAAGCTTTTATTCAAGGCTCCCGCAACTTCATCTGCCCGATCCAGATGACGGTAATCCAGAACATAACGGAATCTTCCGTCTCCCAGATAGTATAGGACTGCCTCATCATTACTCTTCCGATTATACGCGATGAGCTTGTCCGATATCTTCCGGATCAGATCCTGCGTTCCCTGATAACCGAGCACTTCCCGCAAGGAGCTGTAATTCATCAGATTCATTACGATCACGGTACTCGGCTTCCCATTGCTCATCGTATGCCGCATGCCATGTCCATAGGCACTGCTTTTTGCCAGACGGGTTTCTGTATCTATGAATTCCTCCGGACGCTGTACCAGCATACTGATCAGAAGCAGACCAATCGCATTGGCAAACATTTCCATCAACAGATACGGCTGCACCAGCTGGATCGCCAAAGCACTGATCAGCAGAGGAAACATCCCGAACAACGCAAAGAAACGATCCCGTCCGTAGTGTTTGCGATAACGGAATACATTATAGATCTCAAATATAGAATAAAGTAAAGCAGACAAATATAAGACCCAGAACCATGGTCCCCTGATATACTCGCCCTCTGTGTTAAAATAGAACACCTTCTGATTCCAGAAATTCAGAATCAGAACCAGAAAAGAGCAGGCAAACGGAAGTGAAAACAAAGACTTCCGCAATAGGGTCAGCTTATGATCCGTATCAGACAGAACCAGCAGGTAGATCAGATACATCGGCGCGGACATCGAATGAAACAACAGATACAGTGTATTCGTTGCGTATTTGAATTCTATATATTCCGGCCCCATCCGGTCTGCAACAATCGAAAAGATGTCAGTCGAAGTCTGAAGCAGTCCCAGGATCAGCATCTCAATGTAGACCTTATTGGCCCGGCCCGTAGTCATTCCGCGATATAACGTAGTCGCCAGCAAAATGATCAATATGAAATTGGCGCAATAATCAAAATATAATATATAATCCAATGTCAATTCCCCATACTCATCCCGTACAATATCCATCGATAAAGAACCGGGATCCTACACAATAAGCATCCTCTCGTCAAACAGGACACTATTTTTATTATGCCACAAACTCCCTTTGCAAACAAGCAATAACCATTGATTTAGAAATACTTAAGATTTGGATCATACCACCTGATTATGATGGAATAATCTGTATAAATTACGGATTATCGTACAGAATAGAACTATCATCATTTCTATCGGGATAATTCTGCGGAATTATTCTGATAAATGTAAGAAGGAGGAATCATACATGATTGAACAGGATACGATCCGTTTGTTAAGGGAATGTGACGCAGGAGTTAAAATGGGTGTTACATCCATTGACGAGGTTATGGATTATGTTACCGGCGATAATCTGAAAGCTTATTTAAATCAATGCAAAGATGAACATGAGGAGCTGAATTCCAAAATCCAGCATTTACTGGGAGAATATCACGATGATGGGAAAGATCCGAATCCCATTGCCCAGGGAATGTCCTGGATCAAAACGAATGCCAAGCTGCTGCAGAATCCGTCCGATCATACCGTAGCCGATCTGATTACCGACGGATGCAATATGGGGGTCAAATCCCTGAACAAATATCTGAATGAATATAAGGCGGCCGATGAGAGATCCAAAGATATTGCCAAGAAGCTGATACGCATGGAAGATTCACTGGCAAAGGATATTCGCAAATATCTCTAGAAAAGCAACAAAAAAGACCATATCCGGCGTATTGACCGCAGCGTATATGGTCTTTTGTTTTATATAAATTATCGATTACAGATTACTGCTGTAATAACTGCAACACACTCTCAGGCCTTGCGTTTGCTTTGGAGAGCATATTGGTTGCGGTCTGTACCAGAATGTTCTGCTGTGTATATTCCGTCATTTCCGCTGCCATATCACAATCCATGATCCGGGACAAAGAGGTTGTCATACTCTCCTCAGAGATCTCGAGATTGGCTTCCGTATGCTCTAACCGGTTCTGATATGCTCCGAGCTTTGCGCGAACAGCAGATACTTCGGAAATCGCTTTATCAACCTTATCAATCGCTGCTCTTGCATCTTCGCCGTTGACTACATTGATATCATAAAGCCCCAAACGCTTCACGGACATCTGTGGGATAGTAACTGTCATGGTCTCTTCTTCATTTGTTCCGATCTGGAATACCATCTGACCAGCATCCAATACATTTATCTTTGAATCGAACGCTGTACCACCCGTAGCCGTTGCATTCTGACTACCACCCATGGTCGGATCGGTAAATGTACTTTCACATGCACCGATCTTAGCTTCAAATACCATTTCAAACCCACTGCTGTCAGAGATGGTAATCAAATTACCGTCTGTACTTACCGTAGCAGTTGGAGAGAATCCGTCTCCAAGTTCCACTTCAACATCCGATCCGACAGCTGTACCGTCCTGAATACCCAGCATACTGGCAAGCTGGTCATTGCTGCAGGAAATCTCAATCTTTTCGGAAGACCCGTAATAATCGGATACAATCACCAACTGACCGCCGTTTCCAAACGCATTGGAACTTGGCTCATATCCAGCATTCTCCGGAAGCCCTGCGGTATTCGCAGTGCTATCCACCGTAAATACCCGATTACCCGTCCAATCACACAGATTCTGAAGCTTAGTAAATACATCATTCGCTGTATCTCCTTCACCGATTTCAATACTTTCTCCATTGATTGTAATTGTTCCGGCTTGTTCCTTCGTAATGGTATCGGATTCCGACATGCTGATACTTCCACCTACGGCAACAGCCTGACGCGCATCCTGTTTTACGGTAAATTCATATTCATCCAGATTCACGGAATCTGATATTTCCAAAGCAGTGACACCCTTCACAACATCGCCGGTATCAATATATGTTGCCCGACCGATATCGCCGTTCAACAGGCTTTTCTGATTGAACTGGGTTGTCTCGGAAATACGCTGGATCTCTTCCAGCAATACATCAATCTCATCCTGAATCGTCTGACGGTCTTCCGGACAATTCACATCATTGGCTGCCTTCACTGACAATTCCTTCATTCTCTGTAACATGGAATGAACTTCATTCAATGCTCCTTCTGCTGTCTCAATCACACTAATCCCGTCGCCGGAATTCCTTCTCGCCTGCTGAAGTCCGCGGATCTGCGTCCTCATTTTCTGTGAAATAGCAAGACCGGCTGAATCATCCTTCGCATAATTGATCTTATATCCGGAAGATAACCGCTGAATAGCCTTCGCCATATTATCGTCATTCTGTGATAATGTGTTATTGGCCAGCATGGCAGTAATATTATGGTTGATTCTCATATTCGCACCTCACTTTGTTCAAGAGGTTCTCAAATAAAACTATCATCCGTGATCCGTTTACTTAGAAACACTCATTTTTAACCTGTGCTTTAAATATCGGAGCAAAAAATAAAATACTTAACACCATGCATCGAAGCTCTCACTTTGCTTCGTCCATGAACCACAGTAATTACTCACGCGCGGCTTCCGTATCCTCGTATCCGACAAGCAATACAAGGCTTTCTTTCTGATCCGGAATGCGCTATAATAAGTATCATCCGTAACAAGGAGGTATGGGATCATGAAAGCCGCTCTTACACAAATGAATATCATCTGGGAGCTTCCGGCAGAGAACAAGCGTACCTGTGAACAGCTTATCAGACAGGCAGCGGATGAGAGGTGTGAGCTTATCATTTTTCCTGAAATGACCTTAACCGGATTTACCATGTCTCCGGAATTATTCTATCCGAATGATGATATGGAATTCTTCCGTTCACTGGCTCTGCAATATAAGATTGCCATTGCTTTCGGATATATTGCCAAAGAGGGAGCTTATCAGAACCGTCTTGCCATCATAGATGCAGACGGCAATCTCCTGATGGACTATGCCAAGCTTCATCCGTTTACTTACGGAGAAGAGACCATGCACTACGCGGGAGGAAGTTCCATTCAATCTGTTACATGGGGCACTTCCTTTGTTCCGAATTCCTTCCTGATCGATATTTCCGGGTTTATCTGCTATGATCTCCGTTTTCCCGAGATCTTCCAGATTGCTTCCAAGCAGGCAACCATTATCTTATTGATCGCCAACTGGCCGGAATCCCGGATCGATCACTGGTATACCCTTTTAAAAGCCCGCGCGATCGAGAACCAATGTTATATGCTGGGAGTCAACCGTGTCGGAGACGGCAACGGCATTCATTATATTCCGAGCTCTGCGGCTTATGATCCTTATGGTAAGCTTCTGACTCCGGAACAAGACGACAGTCCCTTGTTATACATTGATATTGATCCGGCTGCAGCTCTGTCCTATCGACATGGTTTTCCGGTCAAGACCGACCGACGGAGCGACCTTTACGGTTAAGTCCGTTATGACAGAACTGACAAGTTAATTAAATAATAATTTCTTCCGAAATATTTCTTAGAATGATCATCACAGATTCGTGCAGGTACTTCTGCACGAAATTCATATTTCGGAGGAACACTATGGCATTTCAATACGAAAATTATAATAAAAATCAAGCTGTTTCCGGTGCCGGTCTCATGGCGGCCGATCCTGTCGGCGAATCCCGGATTCACCCATCAAACGATCAAAAGAATAAATCTTCCATTCAGCTCGGCACTGTCGGAGATATTATTACCGGAACTGTTCTTCAGACCGGGAAAGACCCGATCGTGGAAATGAACGGCACTCCGATCCATGTCCGCTCCGATGTCTTGAATTCCGTATCCAAAGGAGATCAGATCTACTTAAGGATTACCGGGAATTCCTCTTCAGAGATCACACTTAAAATGATCCCACAGGAAGAGATGTCCGTTACCAGCCATAATGGTGCCATCCAGACAGAGATCATGAAAAACACCGCTAACTTTGTCGAGCAGTTAAAGCTCTCCCAAGAGGAAAACAATCCGAATTACAAAGAATTCTCAAAAGAAGCAGCCCTGCTCGCAGATTCTGTTACAGATGAAGAAAAGCAGCGTCTTCGTGAAATGGGAATTGATATCTCCAGTTCGAATCTTGCCGTAGTCAAGACTCTGATCAGTCAGATGCGCGGTCAGGAGCAGGAAATTGAACTGCAGAAAAATATCGACAGTGTTCGCAAACAGATTCAGATGCAGAATCCGGATCTGAATACCAATCCAACGATATCCGTTACCATTACAAGAGATTCCCTGAATACGGATCTATCTGCTGACACAAAACTATCTGCCGATACAGAACTGTCTGGCAATACAGCACTGTCTGCCGATTCGGATACCACTGCATATGATCTCCGCCAATTTACACAGGAGATCAATGATGCGCTTCCAATCTCGGAAGACCAGACTTCTTATCTGATCCGGAACCGTCTTCCGCTTACCGCTGATAATCTGTACAAATCCGGACATGCAGGCAGGCAGCGTCCGAATGATCAGGAATTAGATTCGAAGACTCTGGAAGAACTGCGTCCGCAGATCGAACGCACCATACTGACAGCCGGCAGGGAGATCAACGATACGACCATCCGGGCAGCAGAGTATTTATTGCAAAAGAATCTTCCGATAACATCGGAATCCTTGGATACCTATCTTGCCATTCAGGATATCAATCACAACGGTTTTTCTGAAGATATCGTGAAGCAGATGAGCATGGATTATATCACGGAACAGACAGCAGCCGTATACACGAAGTCAGAAGAATTCACAGAAGAAAGCGATCCGCATTCCATGGCTGACTTATTATCAACTATTCGTCTGCAGAATATGAATCTGTATTATCCATCTGCAGATAAGGTTGCAGATCAGATACAGCAGGATCTGCGATCCATTACCGATGACAGCTTTTTTGCATTTGCCAATACCGGTATGCCATATACGCTGCAGAATCTGTCCACGTACAGTGCTTCCTATTCCTACTCGGCAACTTATCAGATCACAACAGAGGCAAATACCACATCCGCTATCACGGCGCACCGCCAGTTGGAAGAGATCCGCCTAAAAATGACTTGGGAAGCAAGCTATACCCTTGCTACGGAAGATATTCAGATCCGTGCCAAAGAATTAACAGAGGTAGTACAGGCATTGAAGGATCAGGAGCAGAACTTCTTAAAACAGCAGTTCCTTGCGGACGATCTTCTGCCATCCAAAGATCAGTTACATATCATTGAAGATACCAATACCAAGATGAAGGAGTTGCCGGGACTTCCTGCATCTTCTCTTGCCACGGCTTATTTCAGCGGTTCCTTTACCATCAACCGTCTGCATGAACAGGGTATGACCGCGCAGGCATCTATGATTCGGGAAACCTCTAAGACAGAAGTTACCATAGCTGCAAAGATCAGCTCCTATGAGACTCTAATGACAGCTCCCCGCCGTGATATGGGAGATTCGATTAGGAAAGCATTCCGCAATGTCGATCATATTCTGCAGGATATGAATCTTCCAACCACAGAAGATAATCAGCGCGCAGTCCGGATCTTAGGGTATAATCAGATGGAAATAACCACTTCTAACATTGCGGAGATCAAAGCTGCCGATCAGTCGGTTCAGACCTTGATCCGGAATCTTCAGCCATCCGTTGTGCTTCATATGGTTCAGGATGGTATCAATCCACTGGATATGCCGATCAACGAACTGAATGAATTAAGCATGAATTATATTCAGGAGCAGGACCTGTCTGACGACGGCAAATACAGTGAATTCCTGCAGCGTCTCGACAGACGCGGCGAGATCAGTGAAAATGACAGAAAAGGTTACATCGGCATCTATCGTTTATTAGATAAGATCACGAAATCCAAAGGAAAAGACATCGGAACCGTTGTACGCAACGGCCAATCCCTGACACTTCAGAATCTCCTGACCGCTCACCGCAGCAACCGCAGTACCGGTATGGATCTGTCAGCATCCGAGACCTTAGGCGGACTGGATATTACCGGACAGGATACCAGTATCAGTGATGCGATCCGGCAGAGCACATATAATAATCAACCGAATCCGGAGATTACGGAAGCGCAGCTCTCCTATGAATCACAGATTACGGAACAGGTATTCAACCATATCACACCGGAACTGATCGATAAGATGACAACAGAAGCTGCCGAAGGAACCACTTTAGAAGAATTCTTTGATATGATCAAGAATCAGCTGACAGATGAGAATGAAAATGAGCTTCAGAATTCACTCGTTGCCACTGATCTGACATCACAAACGGTCACTATAGAAGATTATCAGTTCATGCAGAACACGGGAATCTTCCTTTCCATGACCAATCTGTATATGGCCAAGGAAATAAGGCGATCCGGCACCGGTCTCTATAAGGAACTGGTACAGGATTCCCCATTCTCAGAAGAAGCACTTGAGCATATAGAAGATCATCTGAATTCTTCTGCCGATATGGAACAGGCTTACGCCGCCATTGAAGAGAATAAAGCCTCTGAATTGCAGGCAAAAGAAGAAGACGGTTCGATTACTGCCCTTGATATCCAAAGTATGAAAATGATCCACTCCGGTCTTAAGATCCTGCAGAAAATGAGCCGTCAGAACAATTATGAGATCCCGTTCTCCGTAAACGGCGAGTGGAATATCATTCATCTGTCAGTTATTGAAGGTGGTGCCCTTCGAGGACATATCGAAGCCAATATCCACACTGAGCAGTATGGCACGATTAACACCACGCTCCAATGGCAGAACTCATCCGGATGGCAGGGAACCTACCAGGCAGACAGCGAATCAGGACTCGCCATGCTTGCAAAAAACGGAGCTGTTCTTGAACGAGGGTATAACGACATTGCAAAGGGACATCCGCATAATCTGTCAGATCCGGAAGATATACCGGACAATTCCGAATTATATGATATATCCAAACAATTGGTTGTTATGATCAAACATGTCATACGGAATGCCTAAATCAAGCATGGCAAGTTTTACTTAAGTAATTACTTGCATAAGACTGTTGCCTGTATTATAATGGAACAATCAGTCAATAATAAAAGCACTTATTGAAATTAAATATTTCAGTGGCATGAATAAAAGAATGATTGAAAAGGAGGCATTATCATGGCACAGGCACAGATTACAAAGGATATGATCATTTCGGATATTTTGGCAGTTGATCCTACAATAGCGATGGTTCTCATGCAATCAGGTATGCACTGCGTCGGCTGTCCAGCATCACAGGGCGAAGCACTGGAAGAAGCATGTGCGGTTCATGGACTAGATCCGGACGATGTACTCGCAGATGTGAATGAATACCTTGCTGAGAAATCCACAAATTAAGTTTCTCTGTTTACAGCTTTCTATATATATTCGCTATAGTCGCAACAGTATAAAAGGACGGGGTATCCCCGTCCTTTTATACTGTTGTATTCTTCAGTTATATAATGTCATTCCACCCATCCGGGATTTATCATAATCTTTTACATTCCCAGATACGAAGCCGGATTAACCGCCGTACCATTAATAATAATTTCAAAATGTATATGCGGTCCGGTACTGTCTCCGGTATTACCAGTCAGAGCAATAACCTCACCCTGCTGTACATATTGACCAACGCTGCACTGGATGGAAGACAGATGCGCATATCTGGTACGAACACCATCGCCGTGATCCACCAATACACAATATCCGTAGCCGCCCATCCAGCCGGCACCCACAACGGTTCCTGCGCGGGACGCTCTTGCCGCAGTTCCAACCGGAACACCAAAGTCAAGACCTTTATGGATCGTTCCCCAACGAGCTCCGAATCCAGAGGTCAGATATCCGTAAGTTGTCGGACGAATATATGTCGGAAGCGGCATGGTACCCCGCTCCACGATCTTTGGAACAGCTTCGGTATTTACCTGTTGTTTGATGATCTCACGATCGGTCTCGGTGCCATTTTTATAACTCACGATCGCCGTAACTGTCCGGTTACCGGTCTGCGGTTCCTGAATCACAGTATTATCGCCGACATACTTCGCATCATTATCTATATATTGAACTTCTGCTTCATAATCCTCAGTATAGGTTGTCTGTTCCTGTGTAATTACTGATAATTCCGGCTTAGGAACGGATACCACCAGCTGATCTCCAATCAGAATATTCGAATCAATCTCCAACCCATCATTCATGGCGAGCAGCTCATCAATGGTCATACCATAAGAATCCGCAATTCCCCATAAGCTGTCGCCGGACTCTACATGATAGACTTCATTATTCTCCTGTTCCTTTGTAATCTCGGCAAATGCTGTCTCAATATCTGTCAGCTGCGCATCATTCGCATAGGTCGCGATGATCTCAATATCCTCGTCAAAGTCTACCGATAACAGGCCATCTTCTCCGACATTCGCATCTCCGTCTGCCACAACCTTCTTGCCCTCCTCATCAGACGCAAGAAGATCCGGATTATTCGCTGTCTTCGATGCATTAATAATGTTGATGCTGATATTGCCGACCTCTTCCTTCTTCTCAGATGTCAGTTCAATAATGAATTCATTATCGGCATCATATTCTCCCTGCACCTTCTCAAGCAATGCAAGAATCTCATCCTCCGTCCGCATAGTCACGGTATAGTCATTGATCTTCAAAGTATATGCCAACTGCTTATCCCAAACCAGACAATCCGCCAGTTCATCGTATATATTCTGGGCAAGCTCCGGCTGACTTAAAACCTCCATATCCTTGACCGTTACCGGCTCATATGTAATCTCCGCATTCAGCAGATTCAGGGTATTCAACTGTGAATTCAGGGTTAGGCGCGCCATTCTATAGGCATCTTTCGCAACCGTCTCATCACTGACTACCCCCATCAACTTACCATTCAGCCGAAGTTCACAGCCGGACACATAGGTTGTCGTATCCACAGCCGCTGGGAATGCAAGCAGCGTAACCCCTGCTGCGATCAACAGCCCGCGATAGATCTTAAAATGCCTGCGGACCGATCCATTCTTTCGTTGTTTCATGACATAACTCCTATATTTCAATTATCATTTTCTTTTTGTAACAATTTTGTAACAATTATAGCAAACCCTCTATGATATGTAAACTGCTAAAATAACCAAATGATATGCGTATCCTTTGGCAATTATTACTTCTTTCTTACCGAATATCCAAAGTTTCCGATCTGCTCTGCCAGCCCGTAATAGATTCCGTGGGAGTACGCCAGAAGTCCCGCCTTTTCAAGATCGAACTTTCCCTTCTCATCCATATATTCCGTGCTGACCTGCACATTTACTACTTCTGCCATGAACATATCATGACTGCCAAGAGGAATGATCTCCTTTACCTTACACTCAATATTTACCGGACTTTCCATAATGATCGGAGCATTTACCTTCTCAGCTTCTCCCTTGGTAAGTCCTGTTGCGGCGAACTTATCCTCATCCCTGCCGGAACGCACACCACAGTAATCGGTACCTCTGGCAATCATCTCTGTCGTAAGATTTACCACGAATTCCCGGGGCTCTTTGATCATGGCATAAGAATGCCGCGACGGACGGACGGATATATATAACATGGCAGGATCGGAACAGATCGTCCCCGTCCATGCGATTGTAAGCACATTATCATTTCCCTTAAGATCCCTGCATGTAACCAATACGGCAGGGAGCGGATATAGCATATTTCCCGGTTTCCAGCTTGTCTTACTCATACTGTCTGATCTCCTTTTTTATCGTTCATGATTGACTCTCCCTTCTTCACCGCTGTATACACCGCCTCCACCGCAAACATCAGCTTGGTAACACAGAACTCCGGCTCATCAGAATAGATGTAATAACAGCAGTCCTGCGTAGATAAGACAATACATTTTCCTTTTCCTCGATAATTATATTCTGTCTGCGTAGATTCCAGATTGCGGTTATACCATACCAGCGGGCTTGATAATTCCACCCCTTCATCGGCAAAGTCAAAGGATAATACATATTTCTCGGAATCATGTGTAAGCTTTCCCGTTCCAAGCTCCACAAATCCCTTTTCATTCGGGAGAGCCTCAATCCTTACCGGAATATCCAAGACATAACTTCCATCCTGTATTTCCCATATTACCTGCTGCCGTTCCCATTCATACCAATCCGGTATATGGTAATAGTTACCGTCGGAACCAATCAGGCGGCCGTAGGAATCCATTTTCCATGAACTGCCACACTGTTTACAACATAGAAGTGCTCCCCGGCTGACCATTCTACCCTGTGTTTTGCAGGCAATGCACTGATACAGCGGTTTATGCAGTCCCTCCGCACGCTTCGGTGCATCAATCACAATTTCATTTTGCAGCTGCCATTCATACTCGTCATATCTCAAATTCTCTTCAATTGTCTTCTGGATCTCTTCAGCTGTCAGTCTCCGCACATCATCCGCGGTATAGATACCATCCAAAGAAACCTCCATCCGAGTCTTCCTTGTATGTTCCTCATCCCAGAACGGATTGGCAAGATAGCTTCCCTGTGCCCGAAGAATTACCAGCGGAACACCCAGATATTTGACCAATCGTCCCATATTATCCGGAATCTGAGAGGTAGTTCCGACATTGGAGTGTCTGGATTCCGGAAACAGAACAACACTCTGATGCAGGGTAAATAAGCTGTATTTGATATTATAAATGACGGACAGATCTGGTACATATCTACGCTTTCCGATACAGCCGCCGGCACGATAAAGCCACTTACCGTACGCGGCAAATCCCTCCATATCCGATACATAATTCGCCCGAAATGGGAATAATGCAAGAGGTACAAGATAATAATCCGAAAATCCCTGGTGTGTTGACAAAACCAAATACGGCGGCTTAATTCCATGCAGATCTTTCCGAATCTTTAACCGGAATTTTCTTGTAACCAGCCAGGACGCCGCCCACAGAAGTCCCGTTAGAATCGGATTCTGTCGGATGGGAGGTTCTTTCATATCAAATGGAATCATATTCTTTTTCTTATTCTTCAGCATAGTTCTTTATCCCCTGATGGCAATGATTTTCTCCCCATTTTTCATCGTATGTTCCCATCACGATCAACACTCCGCTATCCGGCAGATTGCCACTTCTTATTGATTTTTCAAAGGATATTGATTATAATAGGTTATGTCGGCAACATCATGATTATCGTACTACATTCGGAGGCAGAATACAATGGCAGCCAAATACATAGAGATTGAAGAAGTCCCGGAAGATTTAAAGAGAAAAGTACATCAGAGTCTGGCATTCAAGACCGGCAACTTTGTATGGCGGGTTAAGTTCACTACGCCTATGAATCCTTCTACTGTGAATTCTACCAATATGTATCTGACCAGTGAATTCGGAGAAACGATCAAGACGAATATTCATTATGACATCTTAAATAACACGGTAGAGGTATCTCCTGCGGAACCGTATGCCGAGGGAGTCTCTTATTTCTTAAATATTACAACCGAAGTACAGTCCAAAGGCGGCCAGAAACTGAAAGCACCGATCAAGCTGCGCTTTAAGCTGTAACCGGAACTAAGGCTCAATTATTCTCCCATTTCCCTTGCTACATAACTTAAGAACATACTCCACTCTTCCGGATGCTTGACATAATAAAGCGGGCATTCTTTTCCTGTGACATCATAGTGCCGCAGGACATCTTCTTTCGGATCCAATTGATAATACTCACATAATCTGGCAACCAGCTTCACACATTTGTTATAGGTACTGTCGGAGAATTCCCCATCTGCGTCCGGATGGCAGCATTCAATGGATATACTGTACGCATTGGCCTCATTGGATGCATATGCAATCTCATTTAACGGAATGCACTGAATAATATCTCCGTTCAGATCAATTACAAAATGACTGCTGGCATATGTGTCGCCGGATTCCGACAGTCCTTCAAAATAATTCCGGTTGGCATGGGCTCCGGTTCCCGGATTGGCAGTATAGTGTACAACGATCTTGCTTACCTTGCCCAGCTTCTTTCCCGGTCGGGAATACGGATTCTCTGTCAGATAATCTTCTTCAATATCAAGCTCCGGAAATGCGTCGGCTGCCGAATCAATTGGTAAGATCATGGAGAAATCCGCGATCCTCGCAGGAATATACGGAGACATATCCACTTCCGGATGCGACTTTTTATATGCAAATAACGGACCTAAGATCATCAGCAATGCTGTCAGTGTCCCTAAAAGAACTGCGATCGCGATGATCTGTCTTCGCTGCTTTTGCTCACGCTTCTTCTTATTACGCATTTCTCTCGCTATTTCTTTTGAACTCTTAAATTCCCCGAAATATCCGGATCCCCTATATTCTCCCATTTGATCTTCTTCCCCTGCTCTATCAGCCGTAACTTATCCTCATGCGTCAGCTGCTTGATCGCGTATTCCCGACGCATCGCTTCTTCTTTGGTCGCATGTACTTCGTAATATAATAACCGGACCGGAAGACGGGATCTGGTATATTTGGCACCTTTTCCCTGATTATGTACTAGCAGACGTTTTTGGATATCCGTCGTCCAGCCGGTATACAAACTCTTATCTCCACATTCAAGGATATACGTATAGTTCATCTCATTCTCCGCTGTGATCGTCCTGCCGCTTCATGATCGTTCTGATCAATCTTATGCTTTGCTTACCTGTACATTATAACACTTTTTTTCAGGAAATCCGAATACTTCCTATAATGTAAGAAGATCGTCACTTTTCGTTCAGATTCAGTCCCCGGCTTGCAGCCATTTTCATTTATTCTTTACTTACTGACCGCAAGCCTGACTGATCCGCAGTTCTTTTCATATCTTTCGCATGTGTATGTGTATGCACATCTGCCTGCCTCGGGCAGCGCGCAAAAAGAACTGCATCTATACGATGAAAGCAATCGGCAGAACTGGTACTTCACCTAAAATATTATGCTTACAAAGCTTTGTGTAAAAAACGACTGCTGAATGGTTATAATTCCTTCTTCTGATTCTTCATCATATCTTTACTATATGCCGAAAACCGAAAAATGTGCCTTCCGTCAGACCGGAATCCCCGAGAACAAAGTACCCTCCTTATCGGACTTGCCTCCATCCGACAAAGAGGGTACAGATCAATACATGCGGAACGCATCTGATATAATGATACAAAAATACTTACTTGCACAAGCATTTTTGTGAATTGGATCATTCACCGGAAAATGCATTATCAACCACTGTCTTAGCTTCTGATGTGTTATCACACACTACCAGAATCACATATTGTCCCTTCGTAACGATCAAAGGATTCTCAAGCTTCGGAACTTCCTCGGCATTATAGCTTTCAAATGATGACTTCTGTGATGCCACCCGATCCTTTACCGCTGTTTCCACTGTCGATACCTGATCTGTGGAAACCACTTCTAAGACCGCGATTTCCTCTGCCGTAGCATTCGTACTGATATAGACCTTGCCTGACGCAATATCATCCACAGAGATTCCGTACAGATTCAACGCTTTTGCCAGATTCACCTCTCCGATCTGATCCTTCCATGTGACACCTGCATAGATATCATCCGCCAGCTTAGCGGTATCAATCTGATAATCCGCAGAACCACTGCATCCGGCCAACATTCCCACCAGAACACAGCATACCATGATCACTACAAATAATCTCTTCTTCATATTGATAATTCCTTCTTTCTTATTTAGAATCCACATTTTATATTTCTTCGGAATTCGCCTCTTCGGTATCTGTTACTTCCGAATTCGATTCCTCTGAACTTACTGTTCCGACCTTGACTGCGCTGACCGTATAGGTATTTGCTTTGAGGTAGTCCAGCCATTTATCACAATATACACCATTACAATGGATACCATCTGTACTGGCATCTGCCGGGAGCGCGCCTGTCTCATCCGCTACCGATGACGCAACATCCAGATAAATAACATTCTGATCCTTGCACACTTTCTCTATAATTGCATTGAACCGGTATACATTCGTATTATTATAGATATCATCTGTCGCTGAACGCTCTGCAGAGATCGGAATGATATTCTCCACATAGATCAAAGCATCCGGCTGCAGCTGCTTGATATCATAGACCACCTTGGCATATTGCTCTTCAAAGAGATCATCATATGGCCAACCCAGCTCATTAACACCGAACATTATATAGATCTTGGCATAACTCTGTTCCTGCAGGGCTTCCATAACCGTTACTGTCCTGCCGTCCTCCATGGTTACGATCGCATCCTCATAGATCTTCGTAATACTGAGTCCCTTCGAACAGTAGGCATTGATATTCTTAAGACTGGAATACATCATAAAGCCTTCTGTGCGGGAATCACCGATGAACAAAGCATCATCGAAGTAAGAATCATCCACGGTCTTCTTGGTTTTTGTATATTCACGATTCACATCCGGTACCGGCATCTTCGCAATACCGATCGTATAAAGATGTGTCATGGGACGCTTCAACGCAAGCCCGTGCTTACCGGAAGCGGGTGTTACATCTTTGGCGGAATTCCCACCTGTCTCCTTATTCCCTACCGAGGCTCCGTCTCCGGAATGTCCGCCTATTCCAGAAGCGTTCCGTCCGCCGGATCTCATATATATAATTGTTCCCGATATTAACAAAAAAAGAACAGCCACCACGGAGATCGTGATGATCCTTCTTTTTAACATCATTGTCTTGTAATTACGTCTATAATTTAACGGCATATTATATATGCTCCTATATCACTAATCACTGTTCGTCACTTGTGCACAGTAGAATTATGATAACACATAACCTTTGCTTTGACTACTCATAAATATACCATATTTCGCCATAAAAAATGAATAATTTTGGTCGATTTTCCCTCATAGGTGTGATATAATATGAGTACTTAGCGAACGAAGTGAGGTTAGTACGAATATATGCAGGGAATCTTAGCGAATCCGAACGAAGTGAAGGACGAGCTTAGATTCATGGCATAATGAGCGCGTAATATTGATTAATTCCAGGGAGGACTATATATATGGAACTTACAACTGCACATATCATTGATTATAAGAAGGAGAGCTGCATCGAGTTAAAGGCCGGAGGTTATCTGGCTTTGATCGCACCGGGAATCGGAAGCAATGTGATCCGTCTGCGTGACGAAGCACACGATATTGAAATCTTCCGGTATGACCCGGAGCTTAGCATGGACGAGCTGAAGCAGTCAGCGGAAGTCTATGGCCTGCCTTCTCTCTATCTTCCGAACCGCTTGAACGGCGGCTTGTTGAAGGCAAGTGATCACACCTATCATCTTCCGGTAAATGAAGTAGATCTCGGTAATACGCTTCACGGCTTTCTTCACAAGAGGAAGCACAGCGTTGTGGATGTGATCGCCGAAGAGGCGAAGGCAATCGCCAAGACCGAGTATCTGTATGATGAAAATGATGATTATTATCAATATTTGCCGATCAAATTCAAGGTAGAGTATACCTTTACCTTATCGGAAGACGGACTGAATTACGAGCAGACATTTACAAATCTGTCTCAGGTACAGATGCCGTTCGGTGTATGTACACATACGACCATGATGGGACCATTTACCTCAGACGGTAAGCCGGAGGACATGCGCCTGTATATTCCGATCGGCGAGAAATGGAAGTTAAATGACCGCTGTCTGCCAACCACGGAGATCATTCCACTAGATAACCACGACCGCCAGTATATTACCGGATCACAGGTTCCGGTCAAGCAGATCATTAACAATGATGTATATTATGCGTTAGAAGGCGATATGGACGGTAAGCCGTTCTATGGCGCAGTTGCCACTGATCTTGGCAGCGGTAAAGAGATCCGCTATGAAGTCTGTAGAGATTACAAGTTCTGGGTTATCTGGAATGAATGGGGCGAGAAGGGATACTTCTGTCCGGAACCGATGTCCTGGATGATCGACGCGCCGAACCTGCCACTGGCCCCGGAGGATTCCGGTTACGCGGAGCTGGCACCGGGCGAGAGCAAGACCATGACACAGCATATTTATACAAAGGCGTGATCATCCAAAACAAGTCACAGCAAAAGTATTATTACACCGCCCATTTCACTGGACAGATGTGAAACGGGCGGTTTTCTTTTGTTCATAAATTCCCTATAAAATCCTCTTCTTTTTCTTGTTTTTATACCCGCCATAAGATATAATAATGTGTATAGTCGCACCGCGACACAAGATATGTGTTTCTTCCCTGCTCATTCGCTTTAGGAAGAAGGACATAAAAGCCGTATGGGTCGGCAAGAACACAAGGGAGGTACATAGTTATATGAAATTCGGTTATTTCGATGATGAAAACAAGGAGTACGTGATCACGAACCCTAAGACTCCTTATCCATGGATCAACTACTTAGGCAATCAGGATT
>JAFUAW010000122.1 GCA_017460485.1 Lachnospiraceae bacterium
AAAAGCATTTATTATTTACATTCTTACTTAATACACCTGCTAATTGCGTGTGAATAATACGCAAATCAGTAATCAGATTTTAACCTAGATTTCTAATTCAATTTGCCTTTTTAACCGCTTTATCCTCACTCGAAAAGGAATTGACCAAATTATTTCTAAAAATCGCTCTACGCCCCGTCTGAATGCGTTACGGACTAGGTTAAAAACAGACCTCGCTTGCAACTCTGTCTTGCAAAGTTCAAAAAGGGTATCAGCATAATCCAAATCATTACGGCAATATATCTCCGGCTCTTTAATAATCTTCTTCAGATCGCTAGCAGGAGATTCAGACAATAACTTGATTTGAGTATTCATAGCTTCAATCTTACCATCTTCTGCCTTTGCATACTCGATATAGCCGTCTGTCAAATCACTACCAATATATCCCTTAATAATATCCCGACATTGTTCTAACCCATCAGAATCTAAAGTGAGATCCATGCCGTCGAAGAAGTCAATCATAAGAGAATCACTATCATGCAGACGGTCAAGAACCCGATTGAAACACGGATTTTCATACAAGCTCATGCCGTTACAAGACAAAATACGCCGGACAGACAGCCGCAAAGAAGGGATATTTTGACGATTCATGATTGCTTGTTCCAATCGAACATCCATAAAAATCACTCCTTCAAATCAAGAATTTCCTGCATTGTTCTACACCTACCTTCTTCCCATAAAATTATAGAATCGCTTGCGTTCCTGTTCCGACCGATATGCGTTTGAGTACGCTCGATAAAGATTTTCATTCTGACGGAAAAACTCTGACAGTTCGATCCAATCATCAGGCTTGCCACTTTCGATTTTTCGTCTGTACCATTCAAAATTTTTTTCTTCTGCCATTTCTATGCACCTCACTTTCTGCAAAATATAGCCGGATACCCTTTTGTATTCTCCATACCATAAAACCGCTTCAATTCATCAGATAACCGTCGATATACCACCTTTAATTGTGGATTCCGGCATATCCGACGAAGAGTTCCTTTGACGGTGATATAAGTCAGATTATGTTTCGCCATCAAAAACGGAATAATCTCATTTTCGAGAACACACCCCTTCTGTTCAATCAATTCTTGTAAATCCCTAGCGATAACATTATCAATATGTGTTGTAAAGTTCTCCATCTGTTTATTCCTCGCTTTCTTCTAGTTCCGCTCCTAGTTGTGGCAAATCAGATACGCCTAGGATACGTTGCCCTTTATTTGTGCCGACAGTTTCATCAAAGGACAGCGAATCCTTGTAATTCCCCCAATTTTTCAAGACAAAAATCGAAGTTGCCGGATTCAGTTTACCGCTCAAAGATGCCGCCTCAATATAAGTCAAAACATACTGTTTCGCTGTCAGGCATATTTCCATCCATTCCTGACTAACGTATAGACCATTGCACCAATTCCAAAAGGTCTGTCGTGAAGTTCCTAGCGATAGCGAAAGACTTTCAATGCCCGGTCGAAAATCATGCGTTTCACAAAATCGAAAGAAATCATCAATTCGTTGTTGCAATTCTCTTTCGTTTTGTGGTCTTCCCTTTTGCGCTAGTTCTCGGATAGAGCCAATAAGATTTGCATTTGTACCACTAGGCAGATTATTAAGTTGATTAGCCGGATAATTGCTTGTTTTGTTTGACATTAAACCACCTCGTTCTTTTTAATAGTCAAGGGTATGCGTGTAACTTAGCCTTTTACGGTTTTCTACGTCTGTTATAGTAATTATGGATCTTCACATGACAACTACCGCACAAAGTACATAAGTCTGTATAAATATTTTCATCCCCCAGCCGTTCATAAGTGACATTACACACATTTGATCTAATGCAATCCGTTCTGCTGCCTTAGACTTCCATTCTTCCGATCGGATATACTCTTGATATTGTTCTGTCTGCATTACCTCACCGCCTTTTGTCGCCGTAGTTCATTCCAAATTGCAACTAATAAATCTGCTAGAAATTGGTTATCCGGGTTTTCTGCTATAATTTGATCCCGTTCCTTATAGAAGTCTCTCCAGCTTTCTTCATCGTCTGACATATCCGCAAATTTTTTCATGAGGTGCCATGCGATAGTCCATGATTCTCTATCCAAAAATAATCATCTCCTTAAAATCCGTTAATGCGAAAACCGTTGATTTTCAAGGGTTTGTGCAAAATGTGTAAATTATATGTAAATTTCCCATATAGACTAAACGAGAGATATTCCCATAAAAAATGCACATTTTGCACATTTCACGAAAATCTAATCAAAAGGCGGTAATTCATCTTTGCTAGATAACTTGTAAAAGTCAGAATCTATCGTGTACCCTAAAACAATATTTCTGACGGTCGAACCATTTACCGTTCCGGAAGTCGCAAAAACCCCCTTAGTTTTTAATTCAGAAAAGAAATTACCCTTATTTTCACAGCCGTAGCCATTGTCAGCACACCACTTTGAATATACCTCGTAGACATCCTTTGCTTTGCTATTTCTTCCGGTATGTACTAAACATTCGGCAAGAAAGCCGCCGATTTTATCAGAATCTGAACGATATGTATCTGTTGCATTTTTAACAGTTTCCGGTGGTTCTAATCCTTCCTCACGGTATAACCTTAGTCCTTCTATACACCAATTCAAAATGCCGGATAATTCTTTTCTGTCTTGCAATCTTACTTTTAGTTTTTTGTCCTGTTCCGCTTCCGAAAAATGTCGGTCAAACGACACGACGTTAATTCGCCCACTACCGAAAACAGTATCATCGTTAATAGTAGGTAGATAATTTGTATTCATGATGAGTTTGAATTTTGGAACAAAACTGAACTCGCGCTGGTGTAAATGCCGGGCGGTAATACTATCCCTGCCTAACAAAGATTTCAGCAATGCCGTGTCAAACAACATTTTTTTAGGCGGCTCTGAAGCATTGACTAACCTACACCCTGCCAATCGCGCTATGTCACCACTTGCCTGTCTACTGTCAGCGTTAGGTTTTACGGCTAGTGTTTCCGGTTTCATCGTCAGCGCATAATCCCCTAGCAGATAAATTATTGTTTCGCAAAAGGTCGATTTTCCGTTTCTAGTTGTGCTACCGAACAGAATGAAGCAGCTCTCCTGCTCTGCGTTTCCTGTCAATGACAGACCGCAAATCTTTTGCAAATAGTGAATCTTATCCACATCACCCTCCATGACCTCAAGCAGAAATTTGTTCCACTCCTTGCAAATAGCAGATGGATCATATTCTGCATTACAAATCTTTGAGAGTAACAGATCAGGATCGTGTGGCATAAAAACAGGATCATTCCCCGATAAATCTAAAATACCATTTTGAACATTAAGCAGATAATCATTTTGATCCAATTCTTCGTTAGAGAAATAATAGCAATCCTTAGCGTCCCTAATCATATTTTCTCGGTTTCGAATACATGATAACTTAGCCACATCCAACAAATAACGGTTATCGGAACCATTACTACTTCCCAAACTCAACGCATATTTGACAAGTTCATCCGACAACTTCTTTGCGTCAGCCCTTATCCCCATTCCTTCGACATCGTCAACCCAGCGTTTGCCGTCAAACAGCATGAAATCTTTCCTGCTTGGATTATATCTATGCTTGAGCTTGAAAACTTCTGCAAACAACCTGCCGAATCCGCGATCATTTGTCTCAAAATTATCAGCCGCGTTCAAACGGACTAGAGAATCAATTATTGATTCGTTTAGGATATCCTGTTTTTCCTTTTTCTTGAGTACTTCCTGCAATTCCTTATCAAATTCTTTTTCCATTCCTTCTTTTTCAAACAATGAACGAATAGTTGCGGTTAAGTTTTCCCGCTGACATTCATCTTCTGTCTCTGTAATCATTCGGATGCATTCCGTCATGGTTTCATTCCATTGCTGCATTTTTCCAATCCTCCACCAAAAAGTCATGGATCTTATCAAGTAAGTTCTTCGTTTTCTGATCAGCCTGATTGTCCTCTGTTTCTTTCATAAGCTGTAATTCAGAAATTAGTAATTTTTTTCGCAATCCCGGTGAGATCATCTATCGTTCTCTCCTTTCTGTGATCTCCTACCGCACCCCCTTGATTTTTTCTTAGTCGCCCCATCTGAAACTAATAATTCTCGATCCCATTTTCGAACACAACCGGATCGATCCGCACAGCGCGCCCGAACCGTCGTACCGCATTACACTCCGTAGCAATCCTCATCAGAAGATTCCGGCTCATCCGATAATTTTGCCGCGCCTCCTCAATCGTGAGAAGTCGTGGATTATCATTTTTAGTGTAATTTTTATATTTCATAATTTACCTCCATTTTTAGACGCAAAAAAAGCGCAAAAATCATTAATGCAATAAAAGTTTTAGCCTTTTTTCATCTTTTGTAAAACTTTGATTGGAACCCAATCCCTTTGCTGATTTGCGCGTCCTTCGTTTTATATTCTTTGTTCATTCTTTTCCTATATTTAATCTTCTTGTTTTCGTTTGCTATTAGTCGTCATATTCTATTGTCAAAGTACCTGTGATACCTTCAGTTTACCCCCATCGACAAAAAATGTCAATCATTTTTCAAATATTTTTTTGTTTTTGTAAAGATTGCACAAGTTTTCAATCCGCTTATATATTGACTTTTTTTTGTGCAATTTTACCAATATAATAATACCTTTATTTGCTTGACTTGTCATTAAGCATTTGTCATAATCTATTCAGGAGCAATCGTGTTGCAAGGTGTGGTGAATCTCCCTTTTTGCGAAGGGAGGTGGTGTATATAATGAATACATACGAAGTTCTGACATTGTTGATTTTAAGCAATACATTCATTGTTACACTGCTTGCCTATCTGAATAACGATAGGAACAACAAGCGAAAATAAAAATCAGCCTATCCTTGTACTTTGGCGATCTTGGATAAGCTGATTTTTCAGATATCTCAAGGGAGTTAACCCACCTTGTGGGCGGTTGCTCCTCTTTGTATCTATAATCTACCATATTACTATCAGAAAATCAAGCATGAAATCCCTGTCCAATTTTGGCTCCGGCTCATTTTTCAAAATATATTACTTGAAAATATCATCATTATCTATTATCCTTAGATATCATAGGTAATAACCATTTTGTATATTTGTAAACATTTTGTTTGCTGAAGTCAAAAGTGAAGTCAAAGGGCACGAACACCGCATAAATACCAGCTTGTTGGTTATAGTCCTGTTGCCCGCATTATTTTTTTAATGGACGGAAGAACACCGAAACAAAGATAAGAGGGAGGAACCATGATGAATAACAAAACAGGTAAGATTACAGCCTACACATCCGCAGGTCTTATTGTCCTGCAACTAGCGATCGCTGTCATTGTCACGCTCTTGCGGCTGATACGGTATGGAAAATATGGGGTGGTAGCTTTCCCGATCTATCTGACGTTGGAGCTTATCTGTATGCTTCTTTTCAGTGGAATCTTCTGCATTATCGTCTCTTTGAAGAAAATACCACCTAAGACCTTAACAACCTTGGCGATCCTGTTTTTGGTCCTGTATTCTGTTGCAATGGGAATCATTGGCTATTCCAGCTCCCTTGAATATAACATCGCTAACCTATTACGAATGGACTTTCCGACTCTGAGTTATCTGAACAATATGACCAACCTGATCAACACGCCTTTTTATGCGGCAGCTAATATCCTGTTTATGTTTGCCTGTGGACACACAGCTATGTATGGACGGGCGGCAAAGACAGATACGCCGGCTGCACTCAGAAACACGCGAAGCAGGATTGCCGCCTATCTGGCGATCGGGCTTACAGTCCTTCAATTCGTGATCTTTCTTGCTATCTCTATCATACATAGCATCCGGATCCGTTCATTTGCACTACCGGTTGCCAGATCCATTGAACTCATTCTGGCAATCCTGATCACCAGCGTCTTCGGCATTCTGATCTCTTTCAGATCTATGAAAGGCAAGAAGGAAATCATGATCACCCTCGTCTTTATGATTCTCTATATTATCTTCACAGCCTTAACCTCCTACTATCTGGGAAGTATCGAACACAGGATAGGTTCATCTGCCAGATTCTATGGATATTATGTGCGCACCCTGGAAATCAGCAGGCCTGTCTATCTGTTGCTGCTGCCATTCTCTATTGCCCGCAATGCCCTGTTTAGCTATTCTCTCGGAAACGCGAATATGCATGGAAAGATTAAGTAAACAGAGCATTAAGCACCTCTCCAATATCCCCATCTATACAGATTGCACGCTCCTTGATCTCGCCCGGACAGAATGCTTCGCCGTAATTCAGACAGGCATATACAGCTTTATCATTCCCCATCGTCATCTGCCAGAATGGATATTTCACGATGACAGGGGTGTTGGCGCCTACGCCCAATTCCAGATATAAGACATGCAGATTCTCATGCCGTCTCAGGAAATCGGAGTATGCAGCAGAGGCCTTATGCCATCCGTCATCTTCCAGGAAGTTGTCATCTGCCCGCAGATTCATAACGACCTCACTTCCGTCCACCGGACACTTCGGAATGAGTTCTGTCGGAATGCTCATTGAAAGCTTTCCTTCTTTCGGAACCTGAAATACGCCGGCTTCATCTCTTACAAAGCCCTGGGCTTCCATCGCCTTCATAACCCATTCTTCGTTATCAATGGTTTCACGGATATCCGGATTCACACTCTGGAACAATCCGTAATCGCCCTGCGTATAGAACAGCCGCTTCTTATCGAATCCCGCTCTTTGGAATTGATGATCCACATTGGTAGTGATCACGAAATAATCCTTATCCTTCACCAATGTAAGCAGCTTCTGATAAACAGGCTTCGGTGCGTCGATATACCGGTTATAGTAGATATGTCTTGCCCACCACGCCCAGCGCGTCTCTTCATCCGGAAATGGATAGAAGCCACCGGAATACATGTCTCGAATATGAAAGCGTTCCGCGAAATCATAAAAATACTTCTGAAAGCGTTCACCGCTATAGGTAAAACCCGCGGATGTTGACATACCCGCGCCGGCTCCGATCACGACAGCGTCTGCCGTCTCCAGCTCCATCTTCAATCGTCCGATCTGTTCTTCCTTACTCCCCTTACCATAGCTCATCTGTCTGCTGATATGTCTCACGGCATTCATCCCCTTATCTATCGTTTCCCTGTAGCCATCCGGCTGTTTATCTGCTGCATATATCTTCTTAAAAACTGACATATCTTCATCTCCTCTCCACTGCTTTCATCGACCTTTGAAAAGACTCCGGAAGCTTTATGCCCCGGAGTCTCATCTTATGCTTCCTCTGCCAAGAGTTTTTCCATCCCTTCATGGAGATCTTCTATCGTATACCTTCGCATCTCATCCTCCATAGCTCTCTGAATGGATTCGAGCTTTTCATTCAGGAGGTTGTGAATATTACGTCCCACCGGGCATTCCGGATTCGGATTCTCGTGAAAATGGAATAATTCATCATCCTCTATCGGATCTACGGCCTTATATACATCATAGAAGGTGATCTCCGCTAACGGTCTGGTCGGTGTAACACCACCGGTACCTCTTGCCACTTCAATCAATCCCGCATTCTTAAGCTGTCCCAAAATTCTCCGAATGATGACAGGATTGGTATTGATACTGGAGGCCAGAAAATCACTGGTTACCTTGTACTCATCCTTGAACGTATCCACGCAGGAGAATATATGCAGGGCAACGGTAAATCTACTTGAAATCTGCATGCTGCTTTTCACCATCCTCTTCTTTTTTTCTTATCGCCATCAGGACTTTGTCACCGGCTTTGCCGATATCTCCTCATGACATATCCTGCCATTATTTTACGCTGAACGAGTTGTAATTGCAACGGTTACTTCTGTTATTTTCTAACCACACTGATCCTCTGCTTGATGTGGTCACCTTTTTCAATCTCGTCAACCATAGCGATCGCATAGTCCGCATAGCTGATAATGCTTTCTCCTCTTTCATTCAAGGTAAGCTCCTCGCCTGCAAGAATATACTCGCCACTTCTTTCTCCATCCGCCTGAAAATCACCTGCCGGACTGATAAATGTCCACTTAACATCCTCTCTCTTACGAAGCTCATCCAGCTCCTGGCCCTGAGCATTCGCAAGCGGAAGGAACATTGCCGGGAATTCTGCTCCATCCTTAACCTGAACGGTATGCTCAGGATTCACATACAAGCTTCCCGCTCCGCCTACGATCAGAAGTCTTGTATCCGTCCCAGCAAGAATATCACACAGGTGCTGCGATGTCTTAACATGCATTGGCTGTTCATCATCCGTCCATGCCCCAAACCCATCTACAACCGCATCAAAGCCTGCAAGATCATCTCGTGTCAGATCCATGATGTCCTTCTGAACATAATCGGAAGCTGCAGTTTTATTCTCAGCTCCACGGCCATATGCCTTCACATCAAACCCACGATCAAGTGCTTCCTTAACAACCTTCTGTGCTACTCTTCCATTTGCTGCAACGACTGCTATCTTCATAATATACCGCCTTTCCGCCACCCTGTGGCAATCCCATTCTTACCCCGGACAGCAAGCCGTCACATGCTTGCATATGTTTGGCATCTGCCGCGAGAGTTACATATACATGTATCTGTTTGTATTTCAGACTTACACTTTATGGTTTATTGTAACCGCAATGGTTTCATCTGACGATGTCACTATAACACAGCACTGTTGTAATGTCAATAGTTACATCAAAACTTTTTTAAAAAATATTTCTATAAACAATAATCCCGCGGTAATTCAAGAAAAGCAGTCCCTTTTCATATCACCGTCAAAACAACATTGTCACCCAAAACAAGAGGTGGTATAATCGACTATATGAGGATATCTAAAAAATAGGGGATTCAGTTCAATGATTAACGGCAAATATCTGATTGCATTATGTACATCCAGAATATATGATCTTCAGACACATGGCTTCATAGAAGTCTTAAATGAAAGTCTGAAGTTACAGAATTGCGCCCTGATGATCTTCTCCATTAACTCGGATATATACTGGGAGGAAGATCTGAATCCTGCAGAAACATATGTTTTTGATATCCTGCCGTACGATGAGCTTGACTGTGTGCTGATCATGGATGAAAAGATCAAAAGCCATACCGTATCTAATCGGATCATCGCCCGTGCAAAGGAGCAGAAGATTCCAGTCATCGTTATTGACGGAAAGTACGATCAGACAGTATGTATTAACTTTGATTATGCCAGCGGATTTGAGAAGATCGTCCGGCATGTTATTGAAGAACACCATGCAGAAAATCCGCATATGATGGCAGGATTTCCGGGCAACAGCTTTTCAGAAGAACGGATCAACATCTTTAAGAAGGTAATCGCCGAAAATGGCATCCCATTTGATGACAGCATGGTCAGCTATGGACACTTCTGGGCTGATCCAACCGTAGAAGCAATGGAAGCACTGTTGGAACGACATGATCTTCCGGATGCCATCATCTGTGCAAATGATATTATGGCGATCAATGTATGTGGTGTTCTGACCAAGGCCGGAATATCCGTTCCGGATCAGATCCTGGTATCCGGATTCGACGGTTATGACGAGATATTCTTTACATCACCGAAGATCTCATCCGTCAACTGTGACACCGGACTCCTTGCCAATGCTGCTTGCGAAGCAATATTAAAGATCGTCCGAGGTGAACCGGTATCCGACACATACATCATTCCGGAGCTGATCCCGAATGAATCCTGCGGCTGCCCGTCCCATACATGGCAGACACAAGCACTTCTTACCCGCTTTAACAATAGTTTCTACAGACATCAGGATGATGCAAGGATTCTCTATGAAATCACATCTAATATGGAAACCAGTCTGACACCGTGGGAAATGGCTGCGAGCATTCATAATCACAAGACGAAAACACATCTATGCATTGTAGACCGTAACTGTTTCCGCACTGAGCAGAATTATTTCATGATCCCCGTGTCCGAGACAACGAAAAAGGATCTTCATCTCATTAACGATGCAGACTATGCGGAAGAACATCGATTTGACCGGATTCCGCTTCCGGAATCCGTATTCTATGATCCATCCGTCAATGAGAAAGAATCGGTTCTTTCCGGCGGATACCGCGCAAGGATTATAGAGCTTTTAGACAGTGGATATCCGATTATATTCCATGCATTGGACTACATGAATAAACCAATCGGCTTCAACTGTTACTACTATCAGAGCTATACCATTACCAACTATTCCAGAGCAGCCAGCGTAACCAGTGCAATCAGTCTTGGCATCGGCGGATTTGTCAATATGCAGTATCAGCGGGTTCTGCTCGAAAAGATGGATGCCATGTACAAGCATGACGCCCTCACAGGCTTATATAATCGATCCGGCTTCCAACAGGCATTTGCCTCAGTTCTGGATCAGCCGGAAAACCAAGGAAGACCCATTACCGTCATCATGTCAGATCTGGACGGGCTAAAATACATCAACGATACCTTCGGGCATGAGGAAGGTGACAAGGCAATCGCAACCGTTGCATCGGTATTAAAGGAATCCTGTCCGGATACAGCCCTTTCCGTTCGATTCGGAGGGGATGAACTCTTCTCTGTCATCATCGGCGACTGTCATCCGGAATCCATTATTGCGATGATCAACAGTAAATTGGAAACCTATAATCATTATTCCGATTCCAAATATGCGATCCGATCCAGCAACGGTGCCTACACCACGATTCTGAACGAACAGTTTGACATTCATGAGGCTTTAAAAGCAGCCGACAAAAATATGTATATTGAAAAAAACTCTCGCAGATCCTGATCATTACTGATCTGCGAGAGTTTTTTATCAATCATATTATTCGAACGCTTCCGCAACCTTAGGAAGCAGCTCACGGATCTTCAAATGCTGCGGACATACCTTCTCACATTTACCGCACTTAATGCAGTCGGAGGCTTTGCCGTACTCTCCACCGGTCACAACATTATCATAGTAGTAGGCGGTATTCCAGTTATGGAACGCCTCATGGGAATTCAGAGCGGCAAAGAGATCCGGAATCCGGATACCCTTCGGGCACTCACTCTCTTCAATACAATATCTGCAAGATGTACATGGAATCAGATTCAGCCCCTTGAATGTCTCACAGACCTTCTTCACAGCCTCCATCTCCGTCTCAGACAATGGTTCAAACTCCTTCATTGCACTAATATTATCCTGCATCTGAGCCATATTACTCATGCCCGACAGAACAACTGCAATATTCGGAAAGCTAGCTGCAAAACGGACTGCATAGCTTGCGTTGCTTCCTCCGTTTAAGTCACGCAGAATCTTGTCCGCTTCCTTCGGCAGATTCACAAGGCTTCCACCCTTCACAGGCTCCATGACAAGAACCGGCTTGTTATATTTCTCACAAACCTCATAGACCTTCCTTGCTTCCACCGATGCATCCTCATAATCGAGATAATTGAACTGGATCTGTACCACTTCAATCTCCGGATGCTCGGAAAGGATCCCATCAAGAACCTCTGCCTTATCATGAAAGGAGATTCCGAAGTGCCGGATCAGACCTTCCCCCTTGAACCGATATGCCGTCTCATACGCCTTGCACCGCTTGAACTTCTGATAATTATTCCGATCCTGCGCATGCATCAGATAGAAATCAAAATAATCCACGCCGCACCATGCAAGCTGTTGTTCAAAAAATGGTCGAATATCCTCCTGTGAACGGAAATATGGATCGGTCAGCTTATTTGTAAGCAGGAACAGGGAGCGGTCGTACCGCTTCGCCACACAATCCCGGATCGCCGTCTCTGACTGTCCGCCAATATATCCATGGGCTGTATCAAAGTAGTTGAAACCGGCATTCATAAATGTGTCCGCCATCTTTGTGAACTCATCATAATCGACCCGTCCGCCCTTCATCGGCAGTCTCATACAGCCAAACCCAAAGTTACCGTTGATTTCCGAAAAGAACTTACTCTGCTTCATTCTTATTCCTCCGTTTCTGTAGCTTAAGCATTCCGCTCTGTATATAATATCCGATACTTGCCGCAAGCACCATGACCGCAGCATAATCTAGAATAAACAATATCCTTGATTCACTATGATCAAAGAACGCAAACATTACCCTCATCAACAGATAATCGCCTATCCCCCGCTTCATAAATGCATAGACTCCATATGCCGCGATCACAAGGAAAATGATTCTGAGAATCCATTTCCACGCCTGATTCATATGCCCTGTTATGATCGCACTGAATGTTCGGATATGCAGCCCCAAATGGGTACTCATCATGAGAAAGCCCCAGTACGCAAGAGTCATATGGATCGAACGCAGCGTACTTGACGCTCCGCTGATCGTAACCTCTTTCAAGACATACTTAGACATCAGGATTCCACTTACCGGCTGCGCGAGCATATACACGGCAAGGAACAGATTCACTGCCGTATTCAGAACCCGTACCGCATTATATTTCCCTTTTAAGATACCCTTCCACCACTTCCGGTTTATAACATGATGCGCAATAAACAATGCAAACATGGCAATGCCAAGAACCTCATGTATATTCTCTCCGATCAATGAATATGCCATGAGGAGCGGCACAATAAGTACCATCAGGATATCGATTATCATCCTTGCTTTCTGCATACACTCACTTCTTATTAATCTTAACTATTCTTGCAGGATTGCCGACTGCCACAGCATTGTCGGGAATATCCTTGGTAACGATACTTCCGGTTCCTATGATCGCATTCTCTCCGATCGTCACACCGGGAAGAATATTCACTCTCGCTCCGATCCATGCGTTCTTCTTGATATGGATCTTCTTGGTCATTATAACACGGATATTCTCCGGCTCATGATTAACGGTAAATAGTCCGACCTCCGGTCCCATCATAACACCATCCTCAATCTCGATCCCGCCAAGCGACATCACGGTCAGCCCATGATTTGCAAATACATTCTTGCCAAGCTTTACGCAGTTCGCCAGATCCACCTGAAACGGCGGTGTAAAGAAGGTACCGTCCTGCATCTGACCATTCATAAGCTCATTTTCAAGCTCTACAATCTGCTCTTTCTCCTTCGGTGCTGTGGCGTTGATCTCAAAACACAGCTGCCTGCATCGATCCATCTCGCCATGTGCTTCTCTCTGGTAATCTTCATCGCGGATATCAATTGCTTCTCCTCTGTGTAATCTTTCAAATACATCCATTGACCTTAACCTCCTGATAATCAGATCGCCATTTTCTCTTAATATGTAGAAGCCACACTCCGCGTAATCTTCCATTCTCCGTCTATTTTCCTCATACTACATGTCTGCTGCAGGTGCCAGTTCGACCTCCCACCGCCAAATACCGCAGCCGCCACATAGGACTGTCCGATCAGCACCGCCGCATCTCCGCTGATCTCGACAGGGAGATGTTCATGCTCCGCCGAATAATAATTGAGTGTTCCATTCAATACCGCTTGAATAAATGCTTCCTTCGGCTGCCGCATTCCGGTCATATGAACAAGTACAAAGCTGTCATCTAAGACCTCTCGAAGAATCGACTCATCCTTGGCGATCATACCGTCGTACATTCTTATATAAACATTTCTGATGCGTTCCATTTCTTCCATACTGCACACCTTCATCACTATAGAGAACAGCCTTCATCAAGACTGCTTCTCTGCTACTTGATTGATAACTGCCAGAGCATTCAACGTTCTCGGATATCCGATAAATGGAATGCAATGAGAAATCACCTGAATCAACACACCCTTATCGTTGCCTACACGGAAGTTGCCTGCCGTATGACCGGCAAGCTGCGGCTCGCATCCACCCTGCGCATAGATGTAGCAGAAGGTTACCAGCTCTCTCTCGGCAAGCGTAAGTCCGCCTCTGGTATAATAATCTCCAAAGCAGTTATCCGCCAGCCAGTAATTGATATGTCTGCTGTCATCCGGTCCACTCTTATAGAATTCCTTCATGCCGTCTCCAAAGATATCCACCTGTGCCTGTGTTCCCGCTACCCTGCGGCTCTTCGGATTCACGCCGTCATCCTCTGCTGCCGTATCCGTTGTTGACTGTGGCTCCAAAGGAAGCAGAATCCCCTTCGCTTCCAATATCTCATTGACCGCCTTCAGGAATGGGAACACTCTTCCGATCCCGAGATAAGCCACTGCCTGATATACGATCTCTTTAATCTGAATCGGTGTCACGCCGAACTCCATCGCCACAGGCACCATCGACCTGAATTCATCAATTCCCTGACATCCGATCAGCACTGCAAGAATCGCCATATGTCTTGTCACATCACTGATCGGCTCCTTCCCTTCCGCAAGCGGCATATGCAAAACCTCATCAAAGGCAAAGTTATCAAATCGCTCGATAAACTCCGGATCCGTCTCCAAGAATCCGGATACATATCCCGGAAACATTTTCTCATGGTATTTTTTTGCATAATCCGTAATCGCCATAATTCTTCTCCTTCAATTCTTATCCCTTACAGTAGTCTTCATCGCTCACCTATATGCTGATCAGTATCCGAATCCCGAGAGCCAGTCATTCACACTCTTCCTTACACTGTCCGGATCATTCTGCGTATCCGTTCCGGCTATCGCAAGCCCTGTTCCAACCGTACTGTTCGGACAGGCACCCGAAAGCTTTCTGTCAAATCCCGATAAGCCACTTCCTGCATGCGTTGAAAATGGAATCAATGTCTTGCCTGCAAGCGCATCTTCATTCTCTTCAAAGAACGTATACATGATCATCGGCCAGTCCCCCCACCATACCGGTGCTCCGATAAATATGGTGCTGTACTGTGACAGGTCAGGAATCTCTCCTGCGTATGCAGGTCTTGCATTCTCATTCAGCTCCTTCTTCGCTACATCGGTCAGCTCATCATAGGTATACGGATAATAGTCTTCCTGCGGAAGTATCTCAAATATATCTGCGCCCGTCTGTTCCACAATCATATCTGCCACGATCGCCGTATTCCCTTTCTCAATCACACCCACACCATACTGTTCGCCTGTCCTTGAAAAATAAACTACCAACGTATCCGAAGAACTGCCTACACCTGCCGGCTCACCTGTATCCCCGCTGCTGTCTATATCAGATGTCTGATCGTCTATTCCATTAACATTTTCCCTCTCTGTATCCGCTGTCCTCTCTGTATCTGTCGTAACTACCGGCTGTATCTCATCCTCACTTATGACCAGCGCAGGATTCGTATCAGCACCTGACTGTCCGCAGCCGGTAACCATCAACATACCTACCATTACCAAACCGACTATGATTCTCTTCTTCATCGGAAGCACCTCCAATTATTGATATCAGGGATCTGTGTCAGCAGATGAATTCCTAACATCCCCGCTTATAAGATAAGTATAAAAAAAACAGAGAATAATATCAATTTGATTTTCTCTGCATTTTGATAAGTCTTGCTTATGTGATAAGTATTTCAGGCCACCTCGATTCCGCTTCGCTCCATCGATTCTGCTTGAATTATTTAAACTAAGGAAGCCGTCTTTTTTCTTCTTCTACTTCTAATTTTGTTGCAGACAAATAATTGACTATTGTTTCTTCAAGTCTGCTGCCATCTATATTCATGTCCATTACAATAAGAGATGCTGCCATAGATTCAATCTTTAATATAATTCAGCTAAATCAATGGAATTGAAACGTCCCCCTTTTGATTGAAGTGATGACGAATGAGATTGATGAAATAGAATCAGATACTTGCATTTGCCGAATTATCACCATACACTTATCAATCTGGACAATTATAGTCTAGCTATTCTCACATGGAAAATGAGGATCCCATTACCTGCGATATGCCTTATTCAATTCTTCAAAATATGTCTGCCATTAGGATGAAGAATTCTGTAAATACCTCACAAATAAAGGTAAGTATTACAATGTCGCTATTTACCATGTAGCCAAGAAACTTATATGCGCCATTTACCGAATGTAACTTTCAAACTATGTTTACCGAAAAATTATTTCATAGTTTTCTGCAAGCATCTGTTCAGATGAGCTATTTGTTATGCAATTTTCAAGGCTCTGATTAAGACTTAATCCTACCTCCTAGCTATCTAAAACATCTGGTGCTGTTTTATCCAAAGTTTTTTTCTATTAACATTTTAATAGTTAGTCTTTCTTGAAATACTTAAGCCGACTACATACCTTGTAATCAACTTTCTAAATAATTATTCTTGAATGCTTTCTGAAACTACTCTATACCAACTTTTATCAAATTTTAACGTTTCAAGAATAGTATCCTTATCTAATTTCTCCGGATGTTTAACGCTTAAATGTATTCTCTTTTGGGGTATTTCCTCAATAATTGTAAATTGACTTCCATGCGGTTGCCATGTAAATTTATGCTTTCCAGTTTCCTTATCATATCCCTCTAAATTGCCTCGTGCATTCCATTCAAAGCGATATAATTCCGGGTCATATCTTATAGTATCAAATTCAAAAACAAGGTATTCAGAATAGTCCTTTGATTTCACTAACACAACAGTGCGAACAAACTTAAATATCTGTCTAACTGCAGAAACTCTCTCATTCCATATATCAAGAACTAATTCCCCAATCTCATCTGGTGATGCACTTGTAATCTGGTCAACACCATAGCTATATGTAGGAGAGTTTCGTCCTGATATCAGTCTTACATTTTGTTGATTTTCTATATTATTGCTTTGAGCGAATACTGTTTTTGCTCCCCAACAGCAATTGTCAAGAACTACATCATCAAGTCCAACATTAGATGGCTTCCACTCCGCTCCAACACACTCAGCAAATATCTGTTCCCATTCATTGCCCTCTAATGACATGCTTTGTTTTGTCGCTAACATATATACAATATTCCGAGCAAGAATATCTATAAATTGCGATGGAAATTTATTAACCTCAAAGGGCGGCACAACCTTATTGACGGTTCTAAGCCTTGGTTCTTGCATATAACACCTCCGCATAAATATATACATAATTTTAATAGTGCTTGTTAGTTCAAAATGCCATAGGCAAAAACTTTTCAATTACCATAGATACCATATCTATCGGTATGGCATTACCAGCCTGCTTTCTTGCTTGGCAATCCGATGTCACTATATTAAAGTCATCAGGAAAGCCTTGTAACCTTAACATTTCTCGTGGTGTTAATCGCCGCTCACCATTTACCAATAAATAATTGTAACTTGCACCTGCCCTCAATGCACAACTAAACGGATAAGACGATATATTACCCGATTTATTCTCATGCCATATTGATGGATAATACTTTGATGTGTGCATAGCTTTTCTCTTTGTTACTATATCATCTGATGCAAAGTATTTCTTGTCCACACTTTTCTCTAATATATCATCAAGAGTTTTCTTATGTTTTACATCAAATTTCCAATCCATATAAAATGCTTTTTTGGATCCTATTATTATAATTCTCTCTCTCTTTTGAGGTAAGCCAAAATCAAGTGCATTTAGTAAATGATAATCAACATGATATCCTAACTCATCTCGTAATATCTCCAAAATAGTTTGAAGTGTTTTCCCGTTGTCGTGACTTGCTAAATTCTTGACATTTTCAAGCACAAATGCCTGTGGTTGTTTTTGTTTTATTATTCTTGCTATATCAAAAAACAATGTACCTCTTGTCTTGTCCTCAAAACCTTTTTGCAAGCCACAAATCGAAAAAGCCTGACAAGGAAATCCCCCAAATAGAATATCAAAATCGGGTATCTGCGTTTCATCAACTTTTGTAATATCCCCTACAGGACGTTCTCCAAAATTAGCCTCATACGCATCTTGTGCATATTTATCAATATCACTGCTGAACACACACTCGCCTTTTATTCCAATATTCTTAAATGCCTTTTCGGATGCATATCTAAATCCCCCTATTCCACAAAACAAATCTATATATTTTAACGGTTTGGGAAAAACGGCAGTTTGTTCTTCAACATTGACAAAAACCTTATCAATGTTTACCGAAAGAGCATCCGATATTCTGATTGCTACGGATACAGATGGAGTTGCCCTTTGTCGCTCAACCAATGATAAGTATTTCCTACTTATATTTGCAAGTTTTGCAAGCTGCTCCTGTGTGATATCCTTTTCCTTTCTAATTTCTTGGACTCTATTCATTAGGCGTTTACCTCCAAAATGCGAACTAAATTTCTCAAATAATTATATTTCGCTTTTAAATATTTGTCTATTCTTTTTTATCATTCATTTTTATATGCTCACTTGCCCTAACAACTCAGATAATTTATTACTGAATTTATATTGAATCCCACCACCTTTTTTCCAAACCATGGTGCAATAGCAGTTCCTACATTGAATTATCAAAGTATCATCTTGATACTCGACTTTTATTGTAATCTCATCGAAAAAATCAGCTTTTGAACTCATATCTATTCTCTATTTGGTTCATCAACATTTTAGTTCTTTTTTCCCAACGTGCTACGCCAGGCCACCTCGATTCCGCTTCGCTCCATCTCGGTCGCGGCTGTCGCCGCATTGATTTGAGTAAAACCACATCTGCCCTCATGCAAGCATGAAGCATCTGTGGTTTTACTCAAATCAGCCTGGCTTGTAGCATACGCGCAAATTCCTCAATATAGTATCCTGTTCTTTCTTCGGACCAGAATAGGCAGTATTTTCTTGTTACGCGACGGTTTTTCCGATATAAGGGGATACGCTTGATCGATCCGGATACTTCGGGAAGCTTGCCGACTGCTTCTACAGGCAGAAAGCCTCTGTTGCCGATTACCATGAGCCTTGCTTCTTCTTGGGTCTCCGCAAATAGAAAATCATTTGCAAAACCAAGAATGTTGCTGTAGTATTCTGCTTCTGTATCTCTCTGCTCTTTGGAGGAAACAATGATGCAGGACATCTTCGCAAGATCGCTAACCTCCAGTCTTTCACGGGAGGACAGTTCCGAACGCTCAGACAGTTCAATGATACATTCTGCATTCTTCAGTTCTATGTTCACATAATCCTCGGAAAATGCACGTCTCTGGTCATTTAAGGCAAGATCAAGAGTTCCCGATACCAGCCCATAATATAGCTCCTCATGGGTACCACTCTGCACGGAAATATGTACCTCCGGATAAAGTGCCGAAAACTCCGCGATCGCGTCTGACAGTTCCGGTCCGGCATACAGATTGATATATCCTATATGCAGCGACATCTCCTCGTCACTTCCCAAGCGGATCGTTTCGCTCTTGATTGCTTCCAGATCGGAGAGGAGTGATTTGCATTTCCGATAAAAAAAATCGCCCGCAGTCGTGACCTGAAAGCTCCGGTTCTTGCGCTCGATCAGCTTCACTCCCAGATCTGCCTCCAGCGCACTTAGTGCCTGCGATACTGCTGACTGCGATACATAATTCTTCACAGCCGCTTCTGTAAAGCTGTTCTCATCCACTATCGATACAAAAAACTGAATCTGTCTAAGCAGCATAGATCATACACCCTTCTTTTTACGTTCATTCCATCTATCATATCAACCATTTATCTTCCTTACATAATCATCCAGTACCTGAAGTAGGTCAGCCTTTAGCCGACGCCGTACTTCCTCTTTCATCGGCAGAGGCACTCCGTAGAAGCTTTCTGCAATCCCTCCCGCGATACAGGTAAGGGTATCACAATCTCCGCCCAGAGATACCGCTGTCCGGATCACATCTTCAAAATCATTCCCTTCCAGAAATGCCGTAATGGCTTCCGGTACAGTCTCCTGACAGGACTCCACATGATGATAGGACGGGCGGATCTCATCACAGGTCCGGCTGAGATCATACCCGAATTCACTGATTATATAATTCCGAATCTCCTCTTTGGAAGCACCGGTTCTCGCCAGATAGATTGCGGAAGCGGTCGCCTCTGCCCCTTTCATTCCTTCCGGATGGTTATGCGTAACCTCTGCTGTCCAACGCGCAACCTCTCTGGTCCGTTCCAAGCTGTCATACAGCCAGCCTACCGAAGACACGCGCATCGCGGAACCATTTCCCCAACTGTTATAAGGCTGTGGATTCTCACTTTCAAGCCAATTTCCGAACCGGAACCCATAGCCGGCATACGGATATCTGTGTCCCCATGTCTGCATAGACTCCACCAGTGCCTTCTTGATCATTCCCTCTGAACCATCCAGTGCGGCCCGCATCAACGCCTCCGCTACCGCTATGGACATGACACTGTCGTCCGTAAACTGACAGTCCGGATTCCAGAATTCAAATTGCTTCGACTTCTTTCCCCGATCAAATTCGTATGGTGCCCCCACCATATCGCCCAGAATTGCTCCGTACATAGTTCTTCCTCCATACCGTTTCACTTCTATACCTGATTTACATCATGTCGTTATCCGATTCCAGATATTCAACACCGTAATCGATCAGCTGCTTTACTTCCTGATTCGTCCTATTCCTTCCCTTCGTACGGTTGCACCGCCAGCATAATACCTGCAGATTATCTTCATCGGAACCGGTTCCGCCATTCGCGACGGAATTCACATGATCGATCTCCAGTAATAAATAATCTCCCAGACCATCATACAGATCATCCAAAAAGCCCTTAGAGATTCCGCAGATCTGACAAGTGTAATTATCGCGTTTCAGAATATATTGCTTCATTTTGGGAGTGATCCGCCTTCGACCTGCCACTTCTTTTTCAGCAGTCTTCTCGTCGTATACGGATTGCCTGAATCTCGTATAATCCCGCTTATTCTTATAATTCCTGCTTATTAAATAGATTACAAGGATCAGTAGGAGAATGATCCCAATGATCAACATTCCGAATATGTAATTATTGTTATTAAGATGATTGAAATCCATATATAATACTGTTACCTACTGTAACGCCTCTTTCCAAGCATCTTCTTTGAATCCCGGCAGAACCTGATCCTTCGTAACAAGCAGCGGTCTCTTGACCAGCATACCGTCTGAAGCAAGCAGCTTGAACATATCGTCCTCGCTCATATCCGGAAGCTTCTTGGATAATTCCATTTCCCGATAGATCATTCCACTCGTATTGAAGAACTTTTTCAGCGGAAGCCCGCTCTTCTTATGCAGCTTCCGAAGCGTATCCTCATCCGGATGGTCTTCCTTGATATCGATCACCTGATAAGGAAGCTTATTATCATCCAGCCATTTTAACGCCTTCTTACAGGTGGAACACTTTGAATAACAATATACCTTAGTCATATATCTTCTCCTTTTCGTTATTTGTACATCATCTATAG
>JAFUAW010000123.1 GCA_017460485.1 Lachnospiraceae bacterium
ATCAATATAGAATATACCAAAATCATCATCTTCAATCTCGATCACATCGGAATCCAAGCGGTATGGCAGATCATCGTCCGAATTCTCGAATTCCGTGCTTCCATCCTCTTTCTCAAAGATAATGGTCGCCATCCGGTTATTTGCCTTAATAATCCGCCGATATTCCCCTCGTTTGGTCTCTTCGGTACAGCGATTAAAGATAACCAGATTCGCCATATTAACCTGCTCCATCATCATGGCACGCATATTATTCAGATAGCTTTCGAAAGTAGAAGCATCAATATTCGCAACGATCTGTACCACTGTCCAGCCGGCAGGCACCCGAAGATCAAAGAGTGATTGAAGCTTCCATGTACCATTATATTCAATCAATACCAACTCCGGCTTATATTCCTTCTGATACTTCATGAACAGCTCCGTTGTCATGTCCTCTGCATCTTCGATCACTTCCAGCATGATATTATGAGCGGCCAGCTCGGCAGCATCATACTCCTCTACGCCTTCCTCACAGACGATCAGGAGTGCCCGATCACCTTCATTGAAATTCTGTCCGATCAAGGTCTGTTTGATAAATGTTGTCTTCCCGCTCTCCAAGAATCCGGTAAACATATATACCGGTATTTCCTTTGCCATGGCATATATCTCCTTATAACTGTATTATACTAACTGGAACAACTGCTCCAGCTTGTCTTCCTTCAACTCACTTCCGATCACGCACAGCTTACCGGTATAATCCGGCGATCCCTTACGAAGTTCATATTCGCCGGGTACTAAGTCAAAATAGATCCACTCGCCCTGATCGTTTGGAACCATTCCCTTAGCACGAAGGATTACACCATATTCCTGAGATTCCGATAATTCCTTTAAGATACATTCCATATCGGCATCCGTATATTTATGTGGTGTTTCCTTACCCCAGCTTGTGAAGATCTCATCCGCATGATGATGGTGATGATGTCCGTCATGGTCATGATGATGGTGATCATGTCCATCGTGATCATGATGATGGTGCTCGTGTTCCTCCTCATCGTGATCGTGATGGTGGTGCTCGTGTTCCTCCTCATCGTGATCGTGATGGTGGTGCTCGTGTTCCTCCTCATCGTGATCGTGATGATGGTGCTCGTGTTCCTCCTCATCGTGATCGTGATGATGGTGCTCGTGTTCCTCCTCATCGTGATCGTGATGATGATGATGCTCATGTTCCTCCTCATCGTGATCGTGATGATGGTGCTCATGTTCATGGTCATGGTGGCATTCTTCGCCCGGCGCATGATGATGTCCGCAATCCGGACATACAAGTGCCTCCTCCATTAACTCCTGAACCAGAGAATTGCCTTCGGTCATTGCCTTCACAATAATCTCGCCGCTCAGATCCTCCCAAGGAGTTGTGATGATCGCCGCTTTCGCATTATGCTCACGAAGAAGAGCAACCACTGCCTCTAACTTATCCTGTGCCAGCTTCTGGGTACGGCTTAAAATGATGGTACTTGCACTTTCAATCTGATTATTGAAGAACTCGCCAAAGTTCTTCATATACATCTTTGCCTTAGAAGCATCAGCAACCGTAACAAAGCTGTCTAACTCTAACTGCTTCGTATCCTCTGCGACGCCCTGTACGGCCTTAATTACGTCAGAAAGCTTACCAACGCCTGACGGCTCAATGATAATACGATCAGGAGCATACTGATCCAACACTTTCTTTAATGCTTCTCCGAAATCTCCGACTAAAGAACAGCAGATACATCCGGAATTCATCTCTGTAATCTCAATGCCGGCATCCTTTAAGAAACCACCATCAATACCGATCTCACCAAATTCATTCTCGATCAATACCAATTTCTCGCCCTGAAAGCTCTCGGCAATCAGCTTCTTAATTAATGTTGTCTTACCTGCTCCAAGAAATCCTGAAACAATGTCTACCTTAGTCATGTTCTACGCCTCCATTTATAACTTGTTTGATTATTACTTTGCTATCTTGATCAAAACGTCTAATACACAGTATTGAAACGCATATCCTTCTGCTTATCCAAGAATCCCCTGCACCACGTTATTTAAGATCTCTACCGCCTGATCGCAGTCCGCTTCCGTAAGAATTAACGGTGGAACAATACGGATCGTATGCTCACTGACAGCTGTGATCAATAGATGCTGTTCCAAACAATCGTGCTTCACCTTCATGGCGATCGGAGTAACAAATTCCACACCAACTAACAGACCGCGTCCACGAACTTCTTTCACATCCGGAAGCGTCTGCAGCTTGTCCATGAAATAAGCTCCCACTTTCTTGGCGTTCTGTGGCAGCTGCCGTTCTAATATCTCAGAAATGGCTGCATAAGAAGCTGCGCAGCATACCGGATTCCCACCATAAGTACTTCCATGTGCGCCCGGAATGATCGCCGATGCCAATTCCTCACTGGCACAGCACGCTGAGATCGGCATACCGCCGCCCATAGCCTTTGCCATGGTAACTGCATCCGGCTTAACACCGTAAGTCATGAATGCCATTACATCGCCGCAGCGTCCCCAACCGGTCTGTACCTCATCAAATATAAGGAAAATTTGCTTCTCATCGCAGAATTTGCGAAGCCCTGTTATAAATTCCTCCGTTGCCGGATAGACTCCTCCTTCGCCCTGAACAGGCTCAATCATGATCGCGATCGTATTCTCTGAACAAGCATCCTTAAACGAATTCAGATCATTAAAATCCGCATAAGTGAATCCCGGAAGCACCGGCGCATATCCGATCTGGCATCCGTTATCCGGCTGACCGGTTGCACTTAAAGAACCATAAGTACGTCCATGAAAGCTCTGTTTTGCCGTCACAATATGATAATGCTCCGGACCATAGTGCTCCACACCGTATTTCCGAACCATCTTGATCATCAATTCATTGGCTTCCGACCCGGAATTCTGGAAAAAGATCTTATCCATGTGAATCGTCTCACATATCAGCTTGGCCAGCATTGCCTGAGGGATCGAATACGGATAATTGGAAGAATGAATCAAAGCCTCTGACTGCTCTTTGATCGCATGAATCACTTTTTCATTGCAGTTACCTGCAGAATTAACCGCGATCCCCGCATAGAAATCCAGATATTTCTCTCCGTTCACATCATAGACATACATGTCCTTTGCATGATCCACTACCAGATCATATCTGGCTCCGGCATTGAACATATAATGATCTACCGTATCTATGATCTCTTGTCTTGTCATTTTCGTATCTTCAAACTTCATCTGTACACCTCGAATCTGAAAACTATTTTCATATTGATATACTTTAGCACCATGTTGTTGAAATGTCAAATAATCTTCTCGTACTATTCCCAAGCCCGCTCCCCGGACAACACCTGATTCAGAATTACAGCAAGCGGCTCCATGGCGTTATTCGCTTCTTCTACCGTATTGGTCTGTCCGCCGACCTCGATCAAAGTCGCCTTTGGACGTCGATCCAGATTATATTGATATCCCTTGATATAGATATTTCGAAGATAATCATCATACATGGCTTCTCCGGTAAGATACATCTGAAGACTGAAGGCTAGATTTGCCTGGCGGTTCGGATTATATAGATAATCCAATTCTCCATTTCTTACGGTACGACTGACACCGTTAAAGAACATAATCTTGGCAGTCGGCTTTCCGTTGATCTCGGTAACAAGATGGGTATGAGGATTCAAGCCGTCTCTGTGAAGATCGATTACCACCTCGATGGACGGATGCTCAGCGAGAATCCGATCAATAGCCTCTCCGGAAGCTGTATAAGCATAATTACGGTCTACTTTACCATCAATCTGATCATAGACCGTCCGATCATGATAGACCTTATATCCGTAGCCTTCTAACAAAGATGTCAGAGTATCCCCAAGTCCGATCGGAGTATCCTCCAATACTCCCGGCCGGCTGTCGGCGAAGGTTTCGGAGGAACTGTGGGTATGATAGATCAGGATCTGATAATCATCGGTATCCTGCCGGATAGACATATCCATGGCAAGCAGCGTGTCCGCATTCATTTCGTTGGCATCCACATATGTAGTAGAATCCACAGTATAACAATGATCCATGAGAAAATTAAAGTCCGCCAATTGGTTCCTTGTATATAACGGTCGAACCGTAAGGTCAGTCGCGGTCAGACTCTTTGTTACAGATGGTACAGTCGGGCTCATTTCTTCAAGAACTTGTACAGTATCTGAGGATGCGGTAATCACTGATTCCGTTACGTCAACAGGATCTGTCGTTTCCATTGCAGTTTCATTCGCTGTATTGTCTACCGCAGGATCGCAAAAAAAATAATCCATATTCATTCCTTGAATATAGTCCGTATTTTCTTTTCCATATAACCTTTCATATGTCAGAAGCGGACTGCTCCAAGTAAGAAATGATACCATCCACTTCTGATTTTCATTTGTCTGCTGTTCATAGGAAGGCATAATTGCCGGATAGAACAGATATCCCCATATCGATTTATTATTTATTCCCATACAGATAGACAGAATAAATGCCATCCATAACAACCATTTCCCTTTTCTGTCCTGCAGTTCATATTTCAGATTCATATTACCTTCTCCGGAAGATCCGGTGACTTCTTCATCATCTTATATATATGAATGATGAAGTTGATTTATGGCTTCCGAAATCGTGTAACTGATCCGTTTGACAGCCTCATCGATATTCTTAGGCGTTACATACATCTTGGCAAGGTAGGGTTTCAACATCTCACCTGCCAGTTCGTAACGTTCCTGATCCGTTAATTCCTCTACAGCTTCCCGCATACCGCTTCTGCCGAATGCCGCAAGCATAACATCCATGGCATCTTCAATGATCGCTGGAACGGAAATGACTGTCGGAACACCGATTGCAATTACCTTGACACCCATACTTTCTTCTGTAATTGCCTTACGATGATTACCAACCCCGGATCCCGGCGCGATTCCCGAATCCGACAATTGGATCGTTTTATTCAATCGATCGGAATTCATGGCTGCCAGTGCATCGATCACGATCATCAGATCCGGTTTCATCTCTCTGACAACGGCCTGCAACAGTTCCTGACTTTCCATACCTGTCTGCGCCATAACCCCCGGAGCCAGCGCGCTGATCTCATATCCGGTATGGATCAGTTCCTCCTGAAGCAGATGTCTGGTAATATAAAGATTATCTACGACATAAGGTCCCAAAGCGTCCGGAGTTACTGCCCGGTTACCGAGTCCTGCCACTAAGATCCGTCTGCTTGTACCTATCATTTTCCGAAGATGACCGCATAATGCCTGACTCATCGGCACATGATAGTCTTCATCACACAATCGAAGTTCCTCGCTTTCGATCGTAATATATGTGCCTATCGGCTTGCCGAACTTGACCGAGCCTTCCTCAGAATCGATTACAATCCTTGTCTCTTTGATATCATTATCTTCATTTACCCGTGTTGATACGCGAACACCGGAAAGGATCTCCTTGTCTTCCAGATTCTCCTGCAGTTCAACTGCAAGATCGGTTCTTTGCATTCTATCAGTCATAGATCGTAATCTCCGTTTCTTAATGATATGTAGACAAATAGTTCCTCGCCGTTTGCTGCTTATGATCTTAGTATGTCGATAATATTCTTATAATATACAAAAAACTCCTGTTCATCATTATTGATAAACAGGAGTCATTTCATGTCAATTCAGATTTTTAGTCATCATAACCGTTCGGGTTCGAACTCTGCCATCTCCAGGAATCCTCACACATATCTTCAATTCCGTACTCAGCTTTCCAACCGAGTTCATCCATTGCTTTTTTCGGCGTACAATAGCAGGATACCACATCGCCGGCACGTCTTGCCTTGAATTCATAAGGAATCTCTTTGCCACAGGCTTTTTCATACGCATGCAGGACATCCAGAACGCTGTATCCGGTTCCGGTTCCCAGATTATAGATGCTGACACCGGATCCCGTTTGAAGCTTTTGAAGTGCTTTCAAATGCCCTTTGGCAAGATCTACCACATGGATATAATCACGGATACAGGTTCCGTCCGGAGTCGGATAATCATTACCGAACACACCCAGACATTCTCTCTTGCCAATCGCTACCTGAGAAATATACGGTACCAGATTGTTCGGAATTCCCTTCGGATCTTCTCCGATAAGACCGCTCTTATGTGCTCCGATCGGGTTGAAATATCGTAATAATACTACATTCCATTCCGGATCCGATGTATGAATATCCGTCAGGATCTGTTCCAGCATGCCCTTGGTTCTTCCGTAAGGATTCGTAATCTCTCCTTTCGGGCATTCCTCTGTGATCGGAACAAATGCAGGTTCTCCATATACCGTAGCCGATGAACTGAATATGATATTCTTGACACCATGAGAACGCATCACATCACATAAGACCAGCGTACCTGTAATATTATTATGATAATATTCCAATGGCTTCTGAACCGATTCGCCAACTGCTTTCAGTCCGGCAAAATGGATCACGCTGTCGATCTTTTCCGCGTCAAATACCTGTGTCAATTTCTCACGATCCAGCAGATCCGCTTTATAAAATAAAGGTCGCTTTCCCGTAATACGCTCAATCCGGTTCAATACCTCTTCCTTGGAATTCGACAGATTATCCACGATCACAACCTCATAACCTGCCTGAATCAACTCCACCACCGTGTGACTTCCGATATAACCGGTTCCTCCTGTAACTAAAATTGCCATAATTCAACCTCTCCTTACCATTTACTGCAAATCATTGAATAAATCATTTTGATAGATACCCTGTTGATACAGATTTTCAAATGACCTTTTCACTCCATCAACATCTTCCTGATATGTGATTCCAAACCATTGATCTTTTGTCTCCAATACTTTTACGGAAATCTTTCTTTCATGAAGCAGTTTATCAATAAACACCGGAATCAAGAATTCTTTTTTCAAATCATCTTCGTCATTATTCTTGAAAAAATCACAAAAGCCTTGATCCAGTAACTGCAAAAAATCTTTCCCCATACCGAACATGTTCATTGAAACACATGTGTCCTTTTCCAAAACACCTTTGGAAGAAGTTATTATCTGCTCTTTTCTCTGTATTTCTCTGACTTCATCAATACTGATCAAATAAGAATCTTCGTCCACATGACAAATTCCTCTTGTAACACTGCCATAATCACTTAATGTATTTTTTAAATGGTATCCTGCCATACACAAGTTGTATGAATTCTGCTCTCCATATTCAATTAGATAATCATGTACTGCTTGAAAAGCATGATTCCCATAATAATCGTCTGCATTAATAACAGCAAAGGGCTCATGGATACAATCTTTTGCACTTAGAACAGCCTGTCCTGTTCCCCAGGGTTTTGTCCTTCCTTCAGGGACTACAACTCCTTCCGGCACATCCATTATACTTTGAAATACATATTCAACCTTTACATTTAACTGATTACATATTTTTTGTGTTCGATCACCGATTATTTTTTTGAAATCACGTTCAATATCTTTTCGAATAATAAAAACAACCTTATTAAAACCGGCAAGAATTGCATCATGAATAGAATAGTCCATAATGATCTCATCATTCGGTCCAATCCTTTGAAGCTGTTTGATCCCTTCTCCGAATCGCGCTCCAATTCCGGCCGCCATTATCACTAATGTTGTATTATTCATGTAATAATACCCCTTTCGTACATTATATCACGAACTATATTCATGCCCCAATTCACAGAAATGCTCTTGCAAGCAAGCATTTCTGTATCATTATTTCATCAAATTATATAAGTTAATTATTCTCTTTTTACTTATCAAAAAACCATGGAAATTAATCCATGGCCTTATGTATCTAGCCTCTCAGCTGCTTTACCGCATCTTTGATCGACTGTTCAAACTCTTCCTCCGAAGAATTTTCGAATATTATCAGGTTCTTAATATCCGTTGGAGCATCATAGTTCTGTGATGCCACATATTCATCCCAATGCTCTAACTTCCACTTGTCACGATCTGAATTACGCTTGATCATACGCTGATGGCATACTTCTACAGAAGTATTCACCCACACAACTACTAATTCAGCATCACGCTTTGCGAGTTTTGCATCCATCTCTTGCAGCCATTTTTTATCTCGGATCTCAGTCTTAAATGGCGCATTAATCAGAACCGTATCATTATATTCCAATGCTTCCAATGCAATATCCATGATCGCATAATACTCATAGTCCCGAATCTCCTTATGAAAGAAGTCGGAGGACCGGTCATATTCCTGATTCGCAACTTTATAAATCTGCTTTGAAAGAACGATCAAAGTATCCTTGTCCAAATATACACAATTATTCAACGCTTTTGCCAACTGTCTTGTGACAAATGTCTTGCCGCAAGCCGGTGGTGAAGTAACCAGTATTAAGTGCTTCATCCCAATTCCTCCTAGTAAAAATCACTATTAAAAATTTTAGCATACTTCATTTTTATATGCAAGTATCAATCCACAGGAATCTACCAAATTCTTTTTGTATTTGTTCAATAAATAAATTAAGAATTCAATCAAAAATATTTTTAAATAATTTTAATTCTTTATTCAACTGTACAAGCACTACTGCATAAGATAACAATGTAATCGAAAAGTCCTTGGAGGATCTATTATGAGTGACTTATCAGCAACACAATGCGGCTGTAACAACGGCGTCTTTGGAGGCAATGGTAATAACTGCTCTTGCTGGATCATCATTTTATTATTACTTTGCTGCTGCGGAGGTAATAACAACGGATTTGGAGGAGGATGTAATGATGGCGGCGGTATTGACTCCTGCTGGATCATTATCTTACTGCTTTTCTGCTGTGGCGGCTGCGGTAATAATGGTGGCGGCTTCGGAGGCGGATGCTGTTAAACATCCATATACAGCCAAACACACACTTAAGAAAGGGCTGCACCTACTTGCAGTCCTTTTTTAAGCTTTTATAACAGAATGCATGTACTATTCCCACATTTAAATGCATATAGTTTATATAACAATATGTTTTTTCAAGCCACTATGCATGTTCTCCCGGCTTCCACTTCCGGTTCAGATATGCTAATACAGGAGAATTTACATGGAATATAGCAGACATCTGTTAGACAACTTATATCCTGATAATCATCTCCTGTTACTGGAGGCAATAATTCCATATATGGACCCTTCCATGCAGCTTCCACTTGCTCTGTATATCAAGTTTCAAGAAGTACAATTTATCTTATCTGCCTTTCGCAATCCGGATTGGCTATCTTCTTGCGGTTTTTATCCAGGGCATGCAGGCAATGAGGATCTCTTACGGACACTTTCTCAAGCTATGGGGTTCGATCTGAACATGTACAATAATTCTTTTTCTGCCAATCCAACCGGTCAGTCTTACGCTCAGCCGTCAGATCAATATATGCCACCGGAGAAGCAGATAGCTTCAGATTATCCGGATGACACTGAGCATCAAGAGTCAAAGGATGATCATCCAGCAATGAATGATGATTTTTCTAATTCCAGGAATAATATGATCGATGCAATTAAGGACATTCTTCGGGAACGCAATGAATAATTATTTTTAAAATAATACCTGAAATAATTCTGATAGAAAGGAAATGTCAAATGAATCAAGAACGATTACGCAGTATTCCATCCAACAAATTAAAAATAATACTAAATATCATAGAAGCAAGCAAAGGTAAAGGCTCTGACGCAATCATGCCCCTGCTTATGCAGGCTAATCAAACCATGCAGCAGCAGGGGCTGTCTTTCACACCAGAAGAATCCGCCTTGATCATAGATCTCCTAAAAGAGGATATGTCTCCGGCAGAGATACAGAAACTAAATATGATGCAGTCTATTTTAGCCAGTTACGGCAGATAACTCTGTTTCCGCTTCTCTAGAAGATGTTTATGAACCGATTTCTTCTTAAGGGCTCTATTCCCATTCCGGACGGTCATGATCATGAACGGCAAGCGAGTGAACATAATGTTCAATCTCTTCTTTGGAGTTAAACTCGCCCACATGCTTCATAACCTGTTCCTTGTTCACATGGTCATAGGAAGCCAGAATCCCGTCTACAATCTCCTCTTTGGACTGTGGATGATCTTCGGATTCCACCAGAGCCAGCAGTGTTGCATTACGGACAAAGAAATCATTACTATCCATATAATAATCACCTCAAATCTCTAGTCATTCCTTCCTAGTATTTGAGGTGATCTGTTTTTTTATTCAATTTAATATTATTTCTGAACAATATTAATGATCTTACCCGGAACATAGATTTCTTTTACAATGGTTCCGGTCAGCTTATCTGCTACAACTTCCTTCGCCTTAGTAAGAATCTCGTCCTTAGAAGCATCTATGGCAACCATAACAGTTCCTCTGGTCTTACCATTGATCTGAACTGGAAGCTCAATCTCGGTATCCTTCATTGCCTCTTCATCATAAGTCGGCCACTCCTGATGGAATACGGAATATGCTCCACCCAATTGCTCCCACAGTTCCTCGCCGAGATGTGGCGCAAATGGTGCGATCATGATGACAGCAGCCTGTAAGGTTTCCTTATCAACTCCCCCGTTCTTCGTGAATTCCATCAGCTTATTATTATATTCCATGAATGCACTGACAACGGTATTAAGGCTGAACTGTTCAAACCGCGTCGTAACATCCTTGATCATACGGTGACGAACCTTAATCAGTTCCGGTGTAGCCTTCACATTCAGGTCCTTGTTAGTCATGACCATATTATAGAACCGGTTAATAAAGCGGTACACACCGTCGATTCCGCTGTCATCCCAGATGGAATCCAGCTCCGGAGGTCCGATGAACAATTCATATAACCGAAGGGCATCACAGCCGTAATCACGGACCATATCATCCGGAGATACGATATTCCCAAGCGATTTACTCATCTTGGTTGCCGCTCCGGTCTCGCGGTCACGTCCGCAGACCATACCCTGATTGAACAGCTTCTTAAATGGCTCATCAAAGTCTACCACGCCAATATCACATAAGAACTTCGTATAGAAACGAGCATATAGCAGATGCAGAACAGCATGCTCTACACCGCCGATATACATATCCACCGGCAGATATTTATCTGCTTTTTCACGGCTTACTAATTCCTGATCATTCTTCGGGTCTACATACCGCAAGAAATACCATGAGGATCCTGCCCACTGAGGCATGGTATTGGTCTCTCTCTTCGCCGGCTTGCCACAGCACGGGCAAGTCGTATTCACCCATTCATCAATGGCAGCAAGCGGCGATTCTCCAGTACCTGTTGGCTGATAATTCTCAACATCCGGGAGCAATAACGGAAGCTGATCTTCCGGAACTGGTACAGCTCCGCAATCCGGACAATGAACGATCGGGATTGGTTCTCCCCAATATCTCTGACGGGAGAATACCCAGTCACGAAGCTTATAATTCGTCGTCTTCTTACCAAGTCCTCTTGCCTCGATCATAGCCGGAGCTTCCTTCTTAAGAACAGCGGACTCCATTCCGTTCCATTCGCCGGAATTGATCATCGTACCGGAAGCCTCTGTATACGCCTCTGTCATATCTTTGATCTCCTCGCCATCCTTCGCAATAACCTGAATGATCGGCAGGTTGAATTTCTTAGCGAATTCAAAGTCACGGTCGTCATGTGCCGGTACACACATGATCGCTCCCGTACCATAATCAGCAAGTACATAGTCTGATAACCAGATCGGCACTTTCGCGCCATTTAACGGATTAATGGCATAAGAACCGGTAAATACACCTGTCTTTTCCTTATCCTGCATGCGGTCAATATTAGATTTCATGGAAGCTTCATAGATATAGGCTTCTACAGCTTCTCTTGTCTCATCTGTTGCAAGACTCTTAGCCAGCTTATGCTCCGGTGCCAGAACCATAAAGGTAGCACCATATAAGGTATCCGGTCTGGTTGTATAGACCGTGATTGACTCCTTCTGATTCTCAATCCGGAAATCCACCTCTGCCCCATAAGAACGTCCAATCCATTCCGTCTGCATCTTCTTAACCTTTTCCGGCCAATCCAGTTTATCCAAATCATTAAGAAGGCGATCTGCATAAGCAGTGATCTTCAACATCCACTGACGAAGATTCTTCTTGGTCACTTCCGAGTGACAACGTTCACATTTGCCATCTACGACCTCTTCATTTGCAAGTCCGGTCTTACAGGAAGGACACCAGTTGATTGGCATCTCCTTCTCATAAGCAAGCCCCTTTTTGAACATCTGAACGAAAATCCACTGCGTCCAGCGATAGTAATTCGGATCTGTAGTATTCACTTCCCGATCCCAGTCATAGATTGCCGCGATCTGATTGATCTGCCGCTTAATATTCTTGATATTCTCCGCTGTGGATATGCTCGGATGGATTCCGTTCTTGATCGCATAATTCTCTGCCGGAAGACCAAATGCATCCCAGCCCATCGGATGAATCAGATAATATCCCTGCATCATCTTATACCGGCTCCACGCATCACTGATAACATAGCCTCTCCAATGCCCCACATGAAGACCATTGGCAGACGGATATGGAAACATATCCAAACAATAGTATTTTGGCTTCTTTCCATCATCTACATTGATCGGACAATCTTCCCAGCCTTTTCTCCATTTATTCTCAATCTCTGTATGATTATAGCTGATTGTAGCCATCCCGAATTCTCCTCCTGCAACTTCATCATCAATGGATTGCTGCATCCGGCAATCCTCTTATTCTTCATTCACTAATTCTTACTAGCGGTCCTGATTTATATCAGCAGCACCCGAATATACATTATTCATCATAATCTTCATAATCGTCATACATACCGCTCTTATAATCATTCAAATAATTTCTGTTATTCTGACGTTTCTGCTTCTGCTGGGGACGTGCTGCTTCGCCTTTATTCTTCTTGGACTCCTTCTTCTTCACGGTCTTCTGTTCCCGCTCCAGACGTTTCTGTGTCTCGAACTTGTCCTGATTCGGCTCCTTGCTTCCACCGGACGACTTCGGCTTGGATGAGCGGAATACTTTCTTTTCCTCATCCTCATCATCCTTGTATGGATTATATCCTCCGCCATAAGAATTATTTCTGGTTCCACCGCGGTATCCACCGTTATTATCACGATTGTCACGCGGTTTATAGCCTTGAGATCTTCCATCTCCGCCCGGACGATATCCGCGCCCCTGTCCTTCGCTTCTTCCGTCTCTTGCATCGCCGGAATTATATGTTCTCGGTCTTCCTTCACTATTCCGATTATCCCGGGAACGGTATTCCGATGAACTGCCCTCCCTCCGGCCATCATTATCTTTTCTTCGATAATCGCCGTTGTCACGTCTTCGAGAATCTCTTGAATCGTCCTGATCCCGTCTCCGGTAATCGCCATTCCCATTTCCCCGTCTGTCATTTCGAGGCTTGGAATCTCCCTCTGCACGATATTCCTGAATATTGTGCCCACTCTTCGTCTTACTCGTTCTGATCTCTGATCCCGATTCTTCGTGACCGTTGTTTGTACCTTGCGCTGCCAATGTACTTCTCCTCTCAATCATAGTGTGTGCCGGTTAATACCTGCAACTTCTTTTTATTTTAGACAAAAACCGCATAAAGTCAAGTAGATTATTGCTTTCTATATACAAAAATGTTAGGATATAACACAAAATAAGTTTAATTTCAATATTACAGACAAAGGAGATTCATCCATGAACCATAATTCAACCAGTCAGTCAAGCCGCAATGCAGGGAATGAACCGGAAGATACCATCACTCTTTCTTTGGAAACGGGAGAAGTGGAATGTGCCATTATGGCTTCTTTTCCGGCAGGAGACAAAGATTATATTGCCCTGCTCCCACTCTCGCCGATCGAAGGAATAGAAGAAGGGGAAGTCCTGCTATATTCCTATACCAAACACGGAGATGACATTAATCTTGGAGAGATTACCGACGATGAGGAATTCGAGATCGCAGCCGATGCATTTGATGAACTGCTCGACGAGGAAGCCTTTGACGAGATGTGATCTACTCTAACCAAACAAAGCTGTTATCCGTTGACAAAAAGTCAACATTATGGATCAATATCACTTGCCGGATATGGTTTTCTTCCATATATGCCCCCAGATCATCATGATAATACCGCAGATCAATGACATGAAGCTTTGCATAATCATCTGCCAGAAACGGGATCAAGGCATTGGCATAAGAATCTTTCAGGATCAGAACCTCTCCGGAATCCGTACCGGATTCCTCTTCTGCTGTGGCTAACAAACCATCAAAGACCAGATTCTCAATCGTGATCAGAGCATAATTGCCTCCGAAAAATACGGCATACTTATCTTTTCGGTCCAGATACTGGCTATCATACATAGAATCTGTAACGATCCCCTCATTCACATAAGTTACTTTGTACTGTCCCAGAGGATTCCGGTAGAACGTGATCTCATCGCCCTCCGATTCCGTTACGGGAGCCTTGGAATATAAGGAACCGTAAAATGGCGTATCTAACGTTATCATCTCATAATCATCCAGATGCCGGGAAGGTCTGCCCGATGCATCGCATAATTCTTTATAGGCCATAAATGCACCCAGTGTCGTCCAATGATGATCCGTCTTATAATACATGTCCCGACTTTTTTGGTCCGTCAGGATATCGGTCACATCAACTACTTTAAGGTTCGCTGCATCCAAAGTCTCTTCTGCTCTCGCAATGACCTCCGACTGCGGATAAGTCTGCGCAAAGGTCGGAAGCTTCTCCGGATAGATCTCATTCACATTCGGTGCCAGAAGCAGCGTCATATCTGCCTCAGGATGCGCCTCCGCAAAGTTCTGTATGGATTGCAGATTCTGATTCAGAACAGATCCGGGGGCCTGATAATCCTGAATCAAATAGCCATCCCGGCCAATCAGAACACCATTAATCTCTTTGATTCCAAGCATCCGGTTATATACCACATTTCCTTTTACGAACAGATCTTTGCCATAGATCTGATCCGCTGTATAGGAATCAAAATCACTCATGAATTCTCCGCTCATCAACCGTTCCCATGATAATTCCGGAAAGGTCGTCAGATACCGGTTCTCAAGCTCGGAATACTCCCGATCCGGAACGATAATATAAGCAATTCCAAAGAATCCGATAAAGGTCAAAAATACCATGATGATTATAAAATTATAAAGTTTACTTTTGTGATTCTCCATAGATAAGTGCCTCATTAAACTGCTTTTATAATGATCATCCGTCAAATAACTTCTTATCCGCCCGGATCAAAAACGAAAATACAGAAACGGATTAAATGCGTCACTGGCAAGGCTTGCCGTTGACAGTATCATTACTAATAGGATTCCGGCAATTTCCGCCGCAAGAATAATCCAGGTCCCTTTTTTACCCGCTTCCAGCTTACTGCTGATCCTTTCGACGATCTGTTTCGGGAAAGGTGTAGACGCAAATGCCATAATCAGAAAAATCAGCAGATAACTTAAGGAATAAAAGGTTCCCGATGAATTCCAAAGAGGAATACCACCGAATCCGAACATCCGCTTCAGAACGGTTCCCAATACATGAATATCATCATAAGAAAAGATTACCCAGCTTAAATTCACGAAAAACAAGGTATAGATATGCCGGATCCATCCCGGAATCTTATCAAGAATCCCCTTCAGAAGATATTTTTCCAGCATCAGCAATGCAAAGAAATACAATCCCCACAATACAAAGTTCCATGCCGCTCCGTGCCAAAATCCCGTGAGCAGCCATACGATCAACAGGTTAAGGATCGTTCTGGCATTCCCCTTCCGATTCCCCCCAAGCGGGATATATACATAATCCCTAAACCAGCCGGACAATGACATATGCCATCGTTTCCAGAATTCCGTAATACTCATGGAGATATACGGATAATTAAAGTTATCCTTAAAATGAAAACCGAACATATAGCCCAGTCCGATAGCCATATCCGAATAGCCGCTGAAATCAAAATAGATCTGAAAGGTAAACGCAACGGAGGATAACCAGAGCATTCCGACAGATAATTGCTGTTCGGGCATCTGTCCGACCAGATCAAATACACTTCCCGCCATATTGCCAAGCAGAACCTTTTTTCCGAGACCTATAACAAATCTTCGTACACCATTACTGAAATCATCAATCGATTCCTTACGGCTGCTGATCTCATTTTCCACATTCTGATATCTCACGATCGGCCCTGCGATCAATTGCGGAAACAAACAGACATAGGTAGCAAGATGCAGAAGATTCTTCTGCGGATGTACTTCTCCCCGATAGACATCAATCGTGTAAGATAAGGTCTGGAATGTATAAAATGAGATTCCAAGCGGAAGTGTCAGATTCCGTAATCCGGCAATCGTTAATCCGGCAGCTTTACCGATCGTTCCATTCCAATTGCCGATAAAGAAATTCGTATATTTGAAAAAGGCAAGCATTCCGATACTGAAGATAACCGATCCGATCAATGCCGCTTTGGCACCTTTTTGATTCTCTTTTTCCTTACAGGAAGCACAGATCCATGCCAGAATATAATTAACCAGAATGGTTGCAAGCATCACGAGCACCAGCTTCGGTTCCCCCCACATATAAAAAAGAAGACTGGCGATCAGAAGCACAACATTTCTTGCTTTTTTCGGACATACAAAATAGACCGCTAATACTACCGGTAAAAATACAAACAAAACAGTTGTGCTGGAAAAAACCATAATCTATATCCTTTATAACTTATATTCATACTGTCAGGAAGACAGAAGTCCATGCTCTGCCATGTGACTCAGTGAAAAGGTCTTGATCAGTCCGGAATCATCAAATACAATACTGATCTTATCTTTTCCGCAGTAAGTTACCGTGCCGGGACCATACTGTCTGTGACGTACCTTCGATCCGGCAGCAAGCTGCTTCCAATTGCAGCGGATCTCGTTCACATACCGGGATGGCTGCAGGTTCTTATTATAATGCTCTTTAATATAATTGATATGCAGATAATGTCTGGCACGGGTAACCGCAACATAGAACATACGTCGTTCTTCTTCCAGATCCTCCGGTTTTACCGCTTTTTTGTATGGCGTAATCCCTTCATTTGCCTCCAGAATAAATACAACATCATATTCTAACCCCTTGGCACTATGCATGGTCGTCAAGGTAACTGCATCGTCCATGCTGGATAAGTCCTGTTGACGGGCTTGCTGCTCCTCGATCTGTTCCCCGTATTCCCGGATATGCGCAAACCACTCCTCATATGTCTTATAAGGCTCACTGAGTGCCTGAATCTCATCCAGAACATCCATGAGTTCTTCTTCTTTCATCCGGCGTTCCTGCGCATATTCCCGGATATAATCATCATACCCCATTCCTTTTCGGATATAATTGATCGCCGCATAAGGAGTCATACGCTTCAGTTTATCGATATCTTTACAAAGCTTATCCAGATTACGGACAGCCCAGTCTTTATCTTGTACCTTCTGCCGGATCACATCCAGATCCACAACAGAATCCTGCAGCAAGTCCCGACGCAGATATCTTTTCGGACGATTCCATATCATCAGATAATCCTTCCGATCCCTGCTTCCTAAAGCAATTGTACCGTAGGCGATCATATGCTGCGCAAGAAAATGATCATATAAGTTCGGCATACGATCCCGCATGCGAAACGGTATATTATATTCCATCAAGGTATGAACCAATCTTGCAGGCTCACGGTTTGTCCGGTAGATCACTGCCATTTTACGGTAAGAAATGCCTTTTTCATGATACATCCGGATCTGCTTCAGAATACCGGCATTTTCTTCTTTATCTGTCTTATACTCATGAATATAAATAGGGTGCTCATACTCCTTATCCGACTTCAGCGGCTTGACATAGCGTTTTTCATTATTTTCTATCAACCGCAGACTGCCCTCCACGATCTCCCTGTTTGAACGGTAATTCACATTCAGAATGATTGTCTCGGCATCCGGATAATCCTTTGGGAATCCAAGCATGATCTCCGGTCTTGCCCCGCGAAACCGGTATATGGACTGATCATCATCCCCGACAATAAACAAATTCCGGGACTTACCGGCTAATAATTTAACAACCTCATACTGAATACGGTTAATATCCTGAAATTCATCTATCAGGATATAAGGAAACCGATTCTGCCACGAAGCCAGAATATCCTTTCGTTCCTTTAAAAGCTCATAAGTATAGATCAGGATATCGTCAAAGTCGATACGGTTCTCTCTTGCCAGATATGCTTCATAGGAATGGTATATATCGCGGAACAGATCTTCGCCACAGGTTGTACTGTAATAATAATCCAGATTCAGATACTCACTTTTTACCAACGTGATCTCCGCCATGATATCTCTGACAAACTCTTCTTCATCATCAATCTCCAGTCCGCGTTTTCCGATATCTTCTTTGAGATAACGGCGTTTTTCCTCTTCCACCAGGATCTGATCATATTGATATCCATATGCGCGCCGCAGGATTCGAAAGAATACGGAATGAAAGGTGCCAAAGGTACAATCCACATTCCGTCCGTCCATAAGGGACCGGAAGCGAAGTTCCATCTCACGCGCCGCCGCACGGGTAAATGTAATAACAAGGATCTGATCCGGAGTAATCCCCGCATCATCGATCAAGTATTTGGTCCGGTGCGTGATCACGGATGTCTTGCCGGATCCGGGACCGGCCAGAACCATACACGGACCGTCTTTATGACAGATTGCTTTCCTTTGTGCTTCATTGAATTCCATTCCGATTGCCAATTATTGAGCCGCTTTCAGCTTCTCAATTCCAACCTCCATACGCCGTAATGACTCTTCTTTTCCGAGAATCTCCATAATCTCAAATGCGCCACCCGGTGTGGACTGCTTACCGGATACCGCTGTCCGGATCGGCCACAGACCGGTACCGTTCTTAATCTCCTTAGCCGTAATATATTCCATCAGTCTGTCATGAAGCCCTTCCAGACTAAAATCCTCATGATCTTTTAAGATCTCGTATTCTTCCTGAAGGATCTCATACGCATTCTGAAGATTTGTTTTCATTTTTTTATGACAATACATCTGAACATCATAATCCGGTAACTCGTCAAAGAAATCTACCAGTTCTTCCGCATCCGGAAGAACCTCCATACGTGTCTGGATTAATGGAAGGATTTTATCATAATCCAGATCTCTGTGAATGACCTTCTTCAGATAAGGCATTACCATTTCCTTGAATCTGACAGGATCCATTGCCTTAATGTATTCTCCGTTCATCCATTTTAACTTGCCGATATCAAAGACGGAAGGACTCTTATTGATCCTATGATAATCAAATTCACGGATCAGATCTTCCAAAGAGAAAATCTCTTCATTGCTCTCCGGACTCCAGCCGAGAAGCGCGACATAATTCACGATCGCTTCCGGTACAAATCCCTGCTCCAGAAGATCTTCAAAGGAAGAATGACCGCTTCGCTTACTTAATTTGGCATGATTTTCATCCGTGATCAACGGACAGTGAATATACTTCGGTTCTTCCCATCCAAATGCCTGATACAGCAGGGTATATTTCGGAGACGAAGATATATACTCATTTCCGCGGACAACATGAGTGATCCCCATCAAATGATCGTCCACCACATTCGCAAAGTTATAGGTCGGATATCCGTCCGACTTGATCAGGATCATATCATCCAGCTCCGCATTCGGAACCGTTACATCGCCGTATAATTCATCATGAAATGTTGTTTCTCCTTCTGTCGGACTGTTCTGCCGGATCACATAAGGAATTCCGCTTGCCAGCTTTTCTTCGATCTCTTCTTTGCTAAGATGCAGGCAATGCTTATCATAGACATTAATCTCTTTTGTCTCGCCGCTCTCGGTTACAATGGTCTGCTTTAATGACTCCAGACGTTCCGGTGTACAGAAGCAGTAATAGGCTTTTTCCTGTTCGATCAGCTGCTTGGCATACTTCAGATAGATTCCCTGCTTCTGTCGTTCACTCTGGACATATGGACCGACACCACCATCCTTATCCGGTCCTTCATCATGTTGAAGTCCCGCCATTTCCAAAGTATGATAGATGATATCCAAAGCACCTTCATAATAACGTTCCTGATCTGTATCCTCAATACGCAGAAGAAAATCTCCGTCCTCATGCTTGGCGATCAGATAGGCATACAATGCAGTTCTCAAATTACCTACATGCATCCGTCCGGTCGGACTCGGTGCAAATCTCGTACGAATCTTACTCATATTTCATTCCTCCCGATTTCAGCAAAAAAGACTTCCGGAACAGCCACTTATCGCATAATCCGTCCGATAAGAATAATCCCAAAAGCCTTATTCGCTCATTCTATATTATTAATTACAATTCATGTTGTCCGTCCTATTATCAACTGTCGGCTGAATCATCTGCAGCAGATATTATCCGCTTATTTATTTGAACCACAGCAGAACTTGTATTTCTTGCCGGAACCGCACGGACATGGATCATTCCGTCCAACCTTTGGCGGCTTGACCACAGTCTTGGAACTCTTTTCTATCTTATATAATTCCTTCCGTCTTTCCGGTGTCAGGATCTCATCCCATTCTTCCAGCGTATACAGCCATTCCGCATTACAGCCGACCATATTCATATATAACTTTTCCGGGTCGATCTCAATGGTTACTTCCGTATCGGCTTCCATCTCTTCAATATTGTTCGGAGTCTTCAAACTCTCATCTATACCGTCCAGAAAGCCTACCATGAACTGAAGAGAGATCTCATATTTATCTGCCAATTCCTGTACAGTTCCCTTGATCACAGTCTCAGGTTCTTTCAATATCTGCTGATAAATCCCCTTCTCCGTATTGAAATACTGCAGCCAGAAATTCTTCCCTTCCGGTGTTCTGTCATCTAAACCATAGGCATATTCACGCCACTCTGATAATAAACTCATTCTTTTATCCTCAACTTTCTTATTCAAATCCGACGTTCCAAGTATAGCAAACAAAGGGCAACATTTCAAGTCTTATCTACTGTTCCCAATCCCACTTTCGAGCAGCCGTCCACTCATCCTTCCGTTCTTCGTATTCACGTTCCAGCCATTCCATTGCCTGAAGCCGTCCTTCTTCCGTCAATGGGAACTGACAAAATGTCTTATTCTCATCGGATGTTGCCTCATAAGAATATGGTTCCTTCCAACAAGCGGCTTCCAGAACCTGCGTTTCATCCTGTTCGGATTCTATGGTTCTCGTTTGAAGCATAAACCGCATTCCCTGATAGCTTCCGCTCCACTTCTGCTTTACCAGATATTGCAGCGGCATATACTCATTTCGATCTAACATTATCCTTCACCACCACTAACAGATCCGTACCATCCGGATCCCAATATTCTCCTAATCTCTATTTAAGTTCTATGAATTTCTTTAACGCATCAAACTCTTCTTCCATGCGATGATACCCATGTTCATAGAATTCGTCCTTCTTTTCATCCCGGGTTTCAAATTTGCTGATACACGGCATATCCGGACGAAGCACAAAGATCTTGCCTTCTTTTGTTAATCGTTCCATCTCTGCTCGCTGCTCCTGATAGATATCCGCGCGATTCATCAAAGCTTCCGCAAACTTCGGATACTGCCTGCCATACGTCATATTAATCAGCAATTTGTATTTATTATAGTCTGTAGGGGTTACATCTCCGGGTTTGGTCATTATAATAAATACTTTATCGCATCCCTGATCAAACGCGCGTTTATAAGGAATGGAATCCACCAGACTTCCGTCCATATAGGCATGATCTCCGATCACAACAGGTATCGAGATCAAAGGTACGGAACAGGATGCTTTTACGGCTTCCAGCATATCATCATCATTCTCTGTTTGACCATTCATGTACTCTGCCTGAGCCGTATCACAATTTACAACAACGATCTCATGCTCCACCTTGCTGTTCCGATGAGCCGTAAAATCATACGGAAACGTTTCTTTCGCAAACTCAATGACATTCTTTTCCAAATTCAAAAACGATCCGGTCTTGATCAGCTGCTTCAGACCGTAATAGCTGTTCTCTTTCCCCGGACTAATTACCCGTCTGGTTCTGCCCTTTTGACCGGAAATATAATTCATCATATTCCCCGCTCCGGCAGATACACCGACAATGTAATCAAATTGTATATTCTGTTCTAATAAATAATCCAAGGCTCCGGCGGTAAATAATCCCCGAAGGGCTCCGCCTTCCAATACCATTCCGATCTTCATAGTATCTTACTCCAAGTATCTAACTGTAAGTTTCTCACATTAAGACCCGCGATCATCCTTTCAACATAAAGAAAGATGCCAATATCCGGATCAGATAATAAATAACTGAAATAACCAATATTACATTCGTGACAAATACCGAACTACCAGCTATTGTATGGAAGGTCCGGACATTCTTCGGCTCTTCTAAAGCATTCGTACGCATCAACGGATAAGAAGCCGGTGCCATAATGATCGACATGGTCGATACCTGAAACCCTTCCACATCCTTCATGGTCACAAAACAATCATAGAACAGCATAATGAGTGGAATACCCACAACAACAGCAAACACAATAAGTACCACTAACGAAGATTTGATACATGCCAGAAGGTCATTGGCAGTATAGTCACTTCCGATCTTTGGAAAAAACCAGCCTCCCGCATTGAACAGGATCAGGATTGGAAGTACAATGCAAGCTCCCGCGTTGGTAAATTCAAATAAATATATCATCCATGAACTTCGTTTTTTCATAATCATCCCCCACTTATTCTACAACTGTTTTATTACTTTTGTGAACATAACTATTTATTCCGAACAATACAATCCAATCCATACATATTAACACACTCATATCCGGCTATTTCTTCCATGCAAATCATACTGTCCCGGACACAATTGCTCATGCAATTATTATAACATTTCACAGATATATAATTCTACACACAAATTACGGAAAATGTCAACATATAACGAAAGCCTCCGGCGGGGATACCGGAGGCCATGGATAAAGGGGAGGATCGTAGGTCCTTTTGTGAGAAAAAGAACTTACTTCTATCAACCGGCAAGCTAGGATCTTACCGGTTCAGTACTAGTATTACCCCTTCTGTAATTTTTATTCATAGATTTGCAAAAATATTATCCGCTGACTTGATATCCTGCTGTCCGCAAGGCTTTTCGGATCGGAATTGCAAGTGCATAGGCGGCAAATAAAGATATCACATCTTTCACGATATAAGGTGCTATTGTCAGTAAAAATGATTCTATAATCCCCATATGCATGATCAACATAAACTGAAGCATACCGCAGATGTAACATACAAGCAGTCCTGCCAGAGACCATAGGATCGTCAGCCATTTCTTATGCTGATCAAGCTGCATACCGCAAAGAAATGTCATCAGGATAAAGCTCCATATATAGCCGCCGGTAGGACCCGCAAGCTTGGCAAATCCGGATGTGAACCCGGAAAAGACCGGAACTCCAACAAGTCCGACGAATACCCAGATCAGGGAAGCCATACTTCCTTTCCACTTTCCGAGGGAATATGCGGCCAGCGAGACCGCAAAGGTATGCAAAGTAAACGGAACTCCCCACGGTGTCTGAATGGAAATCAGGGCACATACAGATATCGTTGCCGCAAATACGCCGATATACACAATATCTCCTATTGAAAAATATGACTTTGTCTGTTCCATAATCTCTTGTCTCCTCATATTTTCTTATCTTCCGTTGCCGGACGCACGCTGACTTCTCCGGAACTGAGGGGTTTTCTGCTTCCATCCTTAAGCTCCATGATCAGATGCCCTTCTTCATCGATATCCACTGCTCTTCCGGTTATCGGCGGATCCGTTACCGTATAGATCTCCCGTCCGAGCAGGAAAGAACGTTTTCGGTATTCTTCCATATATGTTCTTTCCGGCAGATCCTCATAATATTTCATAAAATGATTGATCATCCCCGCGGCAATACGGTTTTTCGCATCTATAGCCGTATCCGTCTCAAAAATGGCACCTGCTATATCTTGTATTTCCTCCGGAAACCCATTCTCCGGCATCTGAACATTAAATCCGATTCCGGTCACAGCATATTCCAGCATACTATTCTCTACATTCACGGATGCCTCTGTCAGAATACCGCACACTTTCTTCCCGCGGACATATACATCATTTACCCACTTAATGACAGCCTGACTATCATCGGGATCCGATTGACCGGCTCCCGAATTGTCTTTATGCTTTATGGATTCGAAATAATCCTTCCATACATCATCAATGGTTTCTGCCGCCGCAACAGCCGCAGCAGTCGTTAGATAAGTAGATTCACCTGCTGTAAACTTCGGACGCAGAAGAAAACTCATATAGACACCGCTGGATGTCGGCGAATAAAAGCTGCGCCCCATGCGTCCTCTTCCCGCCGTCTGCTCCTGCGCAATGACAACTAAGCCCTCCGGTTGGCCGGACGCGGCATATTCTTTGACCTTTGTATTGGTGGAATCAATGGATTTATAGACCTCAACAGATAACTTACGGTACTTCGGATGGAGATATTTCATAATTCCCGGAGCAGACAGGATATCATTATCCATTCGCAGAACATATCCGCGGTTCGGTGCCGTTTCAATCGCGTATCCTTCTTCCTGAAGATGCTTTACCGCTTTCCAAACAGCATTACGGCTTACCGACAATTCGGAGGCCAGCTTTGCTCCGGATATATAATTTCCTTTTTGCTGCTCTAATACCAATAGAACCTGATCTCTTACATTCATAGGATCACGCTTCTCCTGTTAAATATCATTTATTCGTATCATAATCTATGGGTATTTTATCAGCGTTTTGACGATTTGTCAACCAGATCAGAAGTTATGGTTGACAGCAATTATTAAAATATAACAATTAACAAACGGGTAAAAAAGAAATGGAATCAAAAAGAAGAACAAGCCTGCATCTGATGAAAATACCCGCAGCCACGGAGAACATTCGTTACAGCAGTATCCCGTGCTTCATTAAAAGCTGCAAATCTGCGAAGAGCAGAGGAAGGATCATGATATACCTTCCAATAGCCGCAACACTTATAATTCTCTCCGTGATTCTCCATATATGCAAGTACATCACAGATCGGATAGCCAAGAAGAATACCGAGTTCATGAGGGAATTCCTGTCTGCCGTCCTTATAATCCTTCATATGAGAGGATAATCTGGTCATAACAGAAGCCAGGGAATAATCATGATATCCAAACCGACGGAGAACCTTTTGGATTCGCGATTTATTTAAGAACGCCTGCATCTGATCCCGTCGGAATAAAAGCACCTGATTACCATCCTGCTCATAAGACAGGAACCATACAGATAAACCGGATTGCCGTATATGTCTGCATAATTCCTCACTTTGTGCCTGTGTCAGCTTAACAAGATTCGATAATTTGATACCCTGAAGAAGCGGCGCACAATGTATGGCCAGCTGCATTTCCACCTGACACAGACAATTATCGGAGTTCATAAAATCAGTTATCTCATTGATTGGCATACTTATTCCCTCTGTTCTGATCAGATCATCCCTTCAAAACGGACATCTATCTTTACTACTATTACTATATGCAATAACCGTAATATCATGCGGTTAGTTATGTCTAACTAAATATATAATACTCTAACTCTTTTGTCAAGTATATTTTCATTTTTATTAACCAGGCAATAAAGACAAAGACGTCTAATATTAACTATTTTAAAAAAAGGGGCTGTCACACGAAAAAATAAGTGCAACAGCCTCTTTTATAGTTATCTTCTGTTATTCCGACTATTCTGTAATGATCTTATATGTAGAATTCGGATTAGCTATTGTAGATTCAACCCAGTTCGTACCATCATACCATACTTCGCCGGTTGCGTCCTTATAATGTACCCATGAAACTGTAAACGCATCATGCTGACTCTTACGATCTGTTGTAGTAACATAATCACTCTTACATCCAACTTCCAATACTAAGGTGCCAAGACCATCAGTATCTGCGGTTGACTTAACATTTGCAACATGTGCTGGCTTATCCTGGATATCCTGCGGTACATCCTTAGATGCATAGATCGTTGACATCTCAGCCTGTGCAGCCGTCATTGCGCTTCTTGCGTTAAGTACAGTCTGCTTTGATCTTGCACTATCAATATAACCTAATAATGCAGGAACCAGAATTGCTGCAAGGATAGCAAGGATAACCAATACAACAATCAACTCTACCAAGGTAAAACCTTTATTCTTCTCTCTTCTTTTCATCATAATACATTAGCCTCCTTCTCTTTGTCGTTTACCGACTCAACATAGAATAATTATAGCATGATTTCTGTGATATAACAAGTGATTGTTTCTGATGATGAATCATCGGATGAAACAACAGACCACGAATCTGCATTCTGATATATATATCGTCAGAAATGGTATATTACTTAATCATTTTCCTTTATTTTAGATTATTATAAGATATTTTGCCCTTATCAATTAACCGTTCTTAATATTGAATTTCACTTGATGATCAGTAATAATGCATTTTAATCATAATATGCTACCTTAACTAATTCATCAATTGTCGTAAGTCCCTCTTCCACAAGCTCTAATGCGCTTTCTTTTAATGTAAGCATTCCAAGCTCATTTCTTGCGTAATCTTTGATCTCCTCTGCTGTCTTACCTTCCGAAACCATGGCACGGATCGGCTTATCGATCGGGAGGATCTCATGAATGGAAATACGACCTTTATACCCGGTATTATTACATTGACTGCAGCCAACCGCATGCTTGACACGATCCAAATGTCTGCCCGCAATACCTTCTTCACGGTCAGTCATATCTCCCCAGGTACCGCATACCGGACAAACCTTACGTACCAGTCTCTGCGCTATAACACCTACCAGTGAATTCGCAAGCATATACGGTTCAATTCCCATATCAACCAAACGGACAACCGATGATGCGGCATCATTCGTATGAAGGGTGGAAAGCACTAAGTGACCGGTAATTGCGGCACGAACAGATATGGCGGCCGTTTCGTTATCACGGGTCTCTCCAACCATAATAATATCCGGATCCTGACGAAGCAGTGCGCGAAGTCCTACTTCAAATGTCAGTCCCGCAGTATTATTAACCTGCATCTGATTCAGTTTATTCACATTCTTCTCTACCGGATCTTCAATGGTTGAGATATTTACGGAACGTTTGGACAATTCCTCCAGAATCATATACAGCGTTGTGGACTTACCGGAACCAGTAGGTCCGGTCACATATATGATCCCGTTCGGAGACTGAAGCATCTTATGTACCAACTGATAATTCTTTTCCTTCATACCAAATGTACCGGAATTATCAATGGAAGCCGCAGACGCAAGCAGACGAAGTACCGCTTTCTCGCCGAATACCGTCGGAATTACGGATACACGGATATTAAGTCCCGTTCCCTCAATACTGGTACGAAAATGTCCATCCTGCGGAATCCGTCGTTCCGCAATATCCAGATCACCTAAGATCTTAATACGCGCGATCAACGAACTGTGAATATTCTTCTGAAGCTGCATAATATCTGTGATAACACCATCCATACGCATCCGAACCGAAGTATGGGTCTCAAATGGTTCAATATGAATATCGGATACATTGGAATTGTAAGCACGAATGATCAGGCTGTTCAACAGATTGATGATCGGGGTATCATCGCCGTCTTCAATACTAACCTCGACAATATCCTCTACCACGCTGGAATTCTTAGCAGCCTTATCCGCCGCTTTTCTGGCTGATACTTCAGAATAATAGTACTGGATCGCATTTTCAATCTGTGCTTTTTCGCAAAGCTTGATCTCAACATGCATACCTGTAATCTGACGAACATCCTCTAATCCATAGAAATTAAGGGGATCATTTACCAGAAGATACAGTCCCCGGTCATCGACCGCATATGGCATCATGCAGTATTTCTCGGCAACCGCTTTCGGAATCTGTTCAACTGCAGCAATATCAACGGACAGATCGCCGACATTAACAACTTCATGATCCAGACGCTTACCCATAGCATCCAGCATCTGACGTTCATTGATGAATCCTAATTCGATCAGGGCAGCACCCATCAATGTACCTTTATGTTCTTTCTGGTAAGCAATTGCTTCTCCGATCTGATCATCGGTAACATATCCGAATTCCTTCAGGACATCACCGATTCGAATGGTATTTGACTTCTTATATTCCACCTTATTATCCTCATCCTTCCAGATTCATTCTATTGTCTTACGACAGGAATCTTTATTGTCAAATTCTGCATCAATCATCATCGATGGATGATTATTCACTATACATATACATCGTAAGGTTCAGATTCAACTCCATCCGGTCAACGACGGTAAATATTCCGCTCGCATCCATCTCCGTATGTGTATCCGTAATATCATTCCCTTCGATCGGGGTATCCTCTCCGACAACCGTATTTTTGGTAATCGTCCATGTATATCCTCGTACCAGCAGGCGGTGATCCGCCACGGAAAGGTCATCGATCAGTTTCATCATATCCTCTTCCGAACCACCAAGCCGCATGGTAATATTCGCCGCATATACATTTGTATTCACAGGCTTTGCATTCTCTTCCTCATCTTCAAATATATCCATATACAGATCGTCATCATACAGATCATCAGAGGAGTCTTCCGAATCATCCGACTCTTCCGATTCTTCTTCATATACCTCATCCGAGAATTGCGAAGCAGCGGCAGAATACTGATAAGGATCCAAAGAAGTCGGCGAACTCTCCATCTCAATATTCAGATCATACGCAAACAGATTACGCTGCAATACCATACTTGTGAAGTACTTATCAATTTCATCACTATTCATCATAGGATAGAATTCATCCTTCAAATTATCAATCTCAGCGTTATTATCTTCAATATCCACTTCCATAACAGGGATCTGAGCAAGCTTGATTTTATTCAACTTATATAGTTCTTCCTGTTCACTGATTTCTTCCTTCATCTCTTTCACGTCTTTCAGTGCCGGACGAATGAACCAATATCCGATCGCAACTATAATTACGATAATGGAAAGGATTACGATCAATTTTTTGTCTCGTTCTGTCATTGCTATCTGCATCGTATATCACCTACCTTCCCACGCCTTCAGCAAGAATACAGGACACATGAACATCCCACAATCCTTCGCTGTCGTTATAACTGTAACCGGTATAATCCACAGAATTAAAGAGATCCATCTCCATAAGCTTGGCAATATACTGATTGATATCTTCCACCTCTTCTGCTGATACCGTAAACCGGATGATACCGGATTCCGCATCAAAGCTGCTGATCTCGATCTCCGCATAACCGTCCGCGGAATCCTCAAGCTTGGCAATCACTTCCGAAGTGAATACGGGATATGTCTCTATGTAATGACCGATATTCTGCATACTTTTCAGCTTATTGTCGGTATTTCTTACCTCATACGACAGCAGTTCATAATCCATCATCTGCGCCTGCTGCATCGGATCTGTATTCTGGAATTCAATATCATCCAATTGATTCTGTACAGAAAGCTTCCAGACAAATGAAGCAATGAACAACAGAAGCATTACAATGAACACGGAAGCCACAAGAAAGATCCTTTTTTTCAGCTGTCCGGAGGTTCCGGATTTTTGAACCGAATAATTCGTCAGGAAATTGCTTTCTCTTTCCTGCCCGATCAGCCCGGCGAGAGCCATAAGAACCGCGTGAACATCTTCTCCCATCTGCGCATTGATGGAGATGCCGCAATCAAAGATCTCGACTCCCGCATCCATTTCGCCGTTTGCGACAGTGTGAAGATAGAAGTCTGCGTTCTCCTGCGTCATTCCTCCGATATAGATCGTTTCCACCGGTGATTCGATCTGATTTGCCTTCATGAACTGATTCAACTGCCCAAGAGAACGACTGCATTCGTCAAAGTATTCCGGAGACCCGATATCCTGAAAGCATCTCTGACTGCTGTAATAATAGAAGCTTCCGTTTACCCATACAACACTGGTCAGAAGATTATCATCCGCTACCTGTACCACAAATGTCTTACGCAACTCAGCGGCTGTCAGTTCCACTAATTTGATCAGAACACCTTCACTGCTGTATATTCCTTTTAATTGAATACCGATTTCCGAGAAGATTCCCATATATTCCTGAACAAATCCTCTTGATACGGTCTCTCCGTAAACTTTGCGAAGCTTATTGTTCTTATCACCCTTCAAAGTTGTATAGCAGAATACGCCCTCTCCTTCTTCCCGGTCGATATCCGCAAATTCTCGGGTAATGAACTCGAAAGTTTTGGAGGAATTCATTACCGGAACATCCAGGTTCTTTCCAGCGATCTTCCGGCTGTTGATTACCAGACTGACATCTTTGGTCGGGATCTTATTTTGAAGGAAGAATTCCTTCATAAACGGTATGAACGCGTCCGTATCCATAACCGTACCGTTGATCACGCTTCCTTCCGGCGTTTCAACCACATAAGCATCTGTAACCTTTGCCTTCTGTCCGGTTCCCTTCGCGCATACAATCTGCAATTGTTTTCCTGAAATGTATATTACTACGCTCAAGTCTTTGCTCCTCCTTACACTCCGGTATTAGAAATGGATTGATAAGATCCGTAAATCGGCTGAATAACTGCCACCATGATAAATCCGACGATCAAAGCCATTACAACGATCATGGCCGGTTCCAGCATAGCCACCAGCTTCTGGGTCGCGATTTCCGATTCATAATCCATTTGATCCGCTATAGAGATCAGCATCGTATCCAGAGATCCGGTCTCCTCACCGACTCCGATGGTGGAAATCAGTTTCTTAGTAAATCCATCTACTTTATCTATTGCTCCGCTTAACGTCTCGCCTGCACTGATCGCAGCTATAACATCATCAAACTGCTTTTCAATGTATGTATTGCCGATCGTAGTTCTGGCAATACTTAAACAGCTGATGATCGGCATACCGGCCGAATACAGACTGGAAAGAGTTCTTGCGAATCGGGCTGTATATACAACCTTCCGTAACTTACCGATCACAGGCAAATGTAATTCCAATTTATCTTTTAGCACTCTTACAGCCGGTATGGAAAAGATCACTTTATAAGCAAGAAAGAGAACCGCGGCCGCAAAGATCAGTACATACCATCTATGAACCACAAAATTACTGATGGCAAGTAAGACCGTGGTCGCAACCGGCAGCGAATCCATCTGTGCGAAAAGATCTTTGAATTTTGGCATTACAAAGCCCATGATGATCGCAACGACCACAACGATCATAACAACAAGGATCTTCGGATATGTCATAGAGCTTTTCACTTTTTGATTTAACCGATACTCTTTACTGTAATAATCTGCCATCTGCGCGGCAGTCGTATCCATACCGCCGGTATTCTCCGCGCTTCGCATCATATTGATGAACAACGGCGGAAATGTATCTCCCTGTTCCGCCATTGCATCCGATAGTGGCCGTCCCTGCCGGACGATCTTCAGCAGATCCTTATAAATAGCCCTTTCTTTCTCCGCAATAGATTCATCTTCGGCAATAATGTCCAATGCCCTTACCAATGTTATGCCGGCCTTTAAAAGCTTGCTGAGATTTAACGAAAAGTCCGCCAAATGATCCGACCGGAGACGTTTTGACCGGATCTTTACCCCTTCCGCATTATAATCCACCAGAAACTTTCCGGAAGCCTTCATTTTTTCATGAAGATCCTGTTCACTGACCGCCTGCATTTTCCCGCTGTAAGTCTTACCCTCTTCGTCTACTGCTTTATACTTATATACTGCCATTGCTTATCTTAAGCCTCCTGTTAAACAATGTCTCATGAAATATCCAACGGAACGATATATTCTACGGTCCAGATCTCTTCACCGTCTTCACTGATCTCATAAGTTACCAAATATCGATCCTTCCGATACTGAAGCTGTCTGACTTCATTGGAATCATAGTCATACTTCACAAGCCTTAAATTGCCGTCCGCGCCGGACAATTCCTGTACTTTATTCCGTACATCGTTACTCATGCCGCTAAGCTTGTTGGAAGTATAGATACTCTTCCCCAATCCGCGGTATTCGATACCGGTTGCGACCAGCGCAAGTCTGGCATTCTTAGCCTCACGCAAAGCCGTATCTCCCCCGTTCTTTAACCGGAAATAGGAAAAAGCGATCCATGCAATAAGCAGGATCAGGATTCCCACAGCCAGATACCGGAGAACATACCGTAACAGTTTTCTCCATTTACTTTCAACAATTATTTCTTCATTCATTCTTTTCACCTATCATGATGATCACTGATTCATATTGCGGCAGCGAATATAACGTTCTGTCACAAATTCTCCATCCTTTTTATTATACATAGTCAGCTGCACTTTGTATATATCATCGGAATAAACAGAATTATCCAAAAATTCGGCATCTCCCTTATCTTCATCCGATCTTGAATCCACATCCGCAGGCATAACCTTATAGAACTTGATCTCCTGAATAGTATAGCCGCGATAGATTGCGGAATCAAAAGACCATCGGGATTCCTCCTCATCCTTGCCGTAAGCAAAGTACAGATATCCTTCTTTATTCATAATATGAACGGGTCGGTTATATTTGTCATAGTAGAAAATTTCCGTATTATCATCGGATACATCCGGGATCTGGCGTTTGGTAACCGCCCCTGACAGATCCGCATCAATCTTATCACAGATCAAGTCCGATATCTCCTGTCCGGCCCCCGACTGCTTCACTCTGGTATAGGTACGCATTGCAGAATGAATGATCTCGGTTGCGGCCACCATTAAAATGGCAAGCAAGGCAAAGCATACGATCATTTCCACCAAGGTTGTACCCCGATTATTCCGTATTGAGTTGTATTGTCTGAATCTCTTATTCTTCATACAAACAATCCTCCGGTATTACCTAGAAAAACAGATCATCAAATCATTACAGTTCAGCTTAATATTTGGACGCGTCATATTCCATACGAAGCACCGTAATCTCCGGATCCATAACATCCGGATACGGAAGCTGGTACACCGCGCATCCATGTAATTCAATCTCCGACGGTGCTCCACCCAGACCGCTGTCACTGTAATTGGAAGCATCTGTCTGTTCCGTATCGATCACTAATTTCAGACTGCTGTCTTCTCCATCCATAACAGGAACCTGCGTAAACCCAGGATTCATGGAAGAATCCGAAGTCTTGTGTGCAAGACGTTCGTTCAATTCCTCCCCCATCATCCGGCGGTCCGCAGCATCCATGCTCATCCTGCTGGAGAACTGGATGATCCCGATCAGGGAAGCCGTAATGATCATTAGAATGGCAAATGCCGCCAATGTCTCCATCATGGTCATACCGCTGTTTCTCCATTTATGCTTTTTTCGGCTTATCAGTTGATTATTCCTCGCCATCATAGCACCATTCCCATCTTTGATACTTATATATCTCCGTCAATGGATTGACGATCCCGTGAACATATGTGGTATTATCGGCTTCCGGATCAACATAAGCATCCGTCTCAAGATGATATACATCCCGGATCGTATAGATATAATCTCCCATCTGACAGCTGACAATCACATGCAGACGGATCCCGGATACGGAATTCGAATATTTCCCCGGCTCCCAGTACATGCAGACGGATGTGAGCGGCAGCTCTTCATTCAGAAGATCATCGCCGGTACTGGTCGGTTTCAGATTAAAGTATCTCTTTGCTTCTGCCAGACCGGATGCTTTTTTCCATTTGCTCAGATCATATATATAATCTTCACTGTCATTTGTTTTCCGTTCTCCGGAATCATCATAATACGGCCATACATTCACCGCCGTACTGTCATCATCCTGAGCGATCGTTTCCCGCAGATACATCCACAGTTCATTCGTGGACGCAGCCTGTTCCTCATATCCGTTATACTTCTTACCGACAATCTCGCCCTTCAGCTCCTGAGAAAGAGAATATGCCGTCTCCCGGCATTTCTGTTCATACATATCAGTAGCCTGCGTCATAAAGTATTGATAGGATACTGCAAGTACAGAAAGCACAATTACCATCAGAACAGTGATGACCACTAGCACCGTGATCAGGGAAGATCCCCGGTGGTTCCGGATTTTACGATATATAATTGTCCGGTCGCCATGCTTCATACTGTACTCCTTACTCAATTCCACTGTCAACAGCGTGAGCCGCAATATAATTCACGAACTGTTCATCCATTGCCTGCCACAATTTGACACCATTCGATGCGTTGTTGTATCTTCCGTAGAACCGGTCAATACTGTTCAGATCTCCAAGCTGAGCCGTTGTGATCTGATATCCGGTATTGATCGTTACGGGATCGGTATTACCGGTATCAGGATCTACACTCTGATAGGTAATATAAAATGTATGCTTTCCATCCGCGGTATAGGATGTGGTCTGAAGTGGTTCGCCGGCAAATGAACTCTTAAGCTCTTCCGGATATTCCGTATTATCAACCGCTGCTGTAGTCTTGCCGATAAAGCAGTAATTATTGGTCATCGTTTCTTCGGAAGGGGTCACAACTGTTCCGAAATTAGCAATACCTCTCCGGGTTCCGTCAAAGCAATTGGTAATGGAATATGCAGGGGTTGCAGTAATACCATATCCTACTTCCGGTGCATATACCCGGCATCTGTCGATTCTGGTCACTCCGCCGGCATCATATATAATACCTGCAGCCTTCATCCTGTCGCTGCTGTTCTGTACCAGAGTAGCCACAGTACAATTCTGAATGTTCAGATATCCGGTTGCTGATTCGTCTGCATATCTTGCGCGATTCACAATTCCCGCAAGAGTGTCTTCCGCATTCTGCTTCTGCAATTCGTCGGTCACAAGACAATTCCGGACGGTCACATTATGATCGCCATATAAGACAACATCTCCTATAATACCACCGGCCTGCAGACCGGAAGCAACACACGCCCTGTCAATATTAACGAAATTACAATCATCCAGAATAATATCCCCATCTGTCGCATTGGCTCTTCCGATGAAGCCTCCGCTGGCTCCGGCTGCCGCTTTAATCCTGGATGGTCCCGGATAGATCTGAATAGATACGTTGATATCCTGCAAAGTGATCGCTCCATACTGTTCTCCGATCAATCCGCCGGCCGCATCTCCGCTGTATACACATCCACTGTTCTTAAATACCAGCTCGCCACCGGTAGTATTATTGATCGAACCGCAGTTAAAGCCTGTGATCATACCGGCTCCGTATCCGTCATCGGCTCCGTTTGCCTGTACGCTTTGTATCCGGTCGCCGATATTGATGGTACCGAAGTTCCTGCCGGTCATACCACCCACATAGCTGTGTCCGTTTACTATAAAATCATTCAGGTATTTGGTATCGATCAATCCATAGTTCTCAGCACACAGCATGCCGACCACATCATGACCGCTCTGTCTGCATTTTTCAATTTTCTGCGAAGCAGACAGCTGAATGGTTCCTTCATTTCTTCCGCATATACCACCGACATAATCCGGATTCTCATCCGTAGCCATATATAGGTTATAAGAATCGGACAACTGCAGCTGCGGCGTTAATATCGTTCCTTTATTGATCTCGCAGATTCCGCCGCGGTAGACAGCATCTGAACTGAATGTCGTATTACCGATACAATTCTCGATCGTTGACCGGGCATTATTGCATCCCACCATACTTCCGGCATAAGAACACCGAACCGGAACCGTCTCCATCTGATGTGTTTCCATATTGTACTTTTCCATATTCACTTCCATTGATGTAGCCCGGATCGATACCGTACGGAATTTGCTTCTGTTGTTCATATTTTTCAGATTCAATATGGTATCATTACCGTTATATCCTACCACGCCCGCCACATAGACAAGCTTATTCTCATATCCGTCAGCTTCAATCGGAGTAATGGAATTAACATTAATACAATGTGCATTATGGGACGGTACGATCTGGAAGCTGTAATCGGTTGTTCCGAATGCCTTCTCATTATCCATTGCCCATACAAGATTGACAACCTCCTGCTGAGATCGTCCTTCGGATGACACTGTCAAAGCATCTTCCATAGACGCCGTTCCGGATAAACGCGCAACTCCCGCCTCAAGAACATCACCAGCAGTGCTTCCGAGAATGTTATATCCGATACTGCCGCCTACAAATGCGGTTCCGTGCATATCCAAGGTCTGTTCATTTTCTTTTCCTACCCACATGTTCATGGATATGGAACCGGACGGACTGATTATGCTTCCTCCGAATACACCGCCTGCAAAATACCGTCCTGTCAGCTCTTTTGGTCTGGAGTTATATGTATAACCATATATAGCAGGATTCATCACAATTCCGGCGATTCCGCCCGCAAAGCTTCCGTTTGCATAGACACTGCCGCCTTCAAATGTAGATGCTTTCGGGACCGGATCCGTCGGTCCTACATAACCGATTAGACCACCCACATAATTCTCTCCATTAACAGCCGCAAGAACGGTCTGACCTCCTGTAGTGCCGCTTCCCTGAGTTCTGCCGGTAATTCCTCCGACATAATTTCTTCCGGAAATAACAGGCGTTACATCTCCGAATGCTTCTGTTCGGCTGTTTTCCAGATTGCCGGCATTATATCCTGCCACGCCTCCGACATAATCATACAATCCGAATACATATCCGCGATTAATGATACCATTGGCTCTGGAATAATTCCCTTTTGTTCCTTCTATATCAATCTCTATAAGCTCTGTCCGTTCTTCTTCTGTTGTCTGCGCTGCCGCATGAACATTAATTCCGATGATTCCTCCGACATAATCATTACCGCAGACTGTCATGACATTAGTCGAACTTCCGACAATATAAGAATCATTATATCCGATAATTCCACCGACATATTGATCTCCGAAGATATATCCGGACGCAAGTTCATTGCCGTATCCGTCAGTAATCTTATTATCTGTGATCCGAACACCGCAGCTGTCAATAATGATCTGCCCCGCATATCCCGCAATTCCGCCGACGCAATATCCTACATTGTATTCCTGAAGTGTCTTCAATGCCTCTTCCTGATCTGCCCGGGCAATCTGATAATGCTTGATCTCTTTGACCTTGGCAAGCTGATCAAGGAGATCTTTATCATATTCTTCATGCAGAACCGGACAGCTGTAACAAGCAGTAATACGATTGCTGTTATATGAAATGATATCCGGCCAGTCTTTAATATTATTCATATAACCGACAATTCCGCCGATATAGCGAACAGACTGCCGATGAGCAAGCACAGCCTCCGCATCCTCCGGATCTATGGTTTCTCCTTCTCTCTGCGGCTGGTATACTCCGCGGATCAGACCGTAATTCTCGCAATACCGAACCGTAATATGGCGGATCTTAGCATAATCTTCCGCATCACTTCCGGTATCATTGATCTTGGCCTGATCGCCATTTACAACATAACTTGTAATACCACCTACATACATGGTTCCGGACACCCACGCGTGATTGGTCAGATAATTGATAAATAAATCCCTGTTTGCGTATGTATAATCCAGAGTACCTATACTTGCCTGATATCCGAATACACCGCCTACATACTTAATCCCCTGAACAACAGACGGATCCTTATGCTCGTTCGTTCTGGTCGATAAGGTACCCACATATAACAGATTCCCTCGATTCGCGCCACAAACGGCACCAACCTTATTCTTACCCACAACGGAGATCTGATCAACGGCAAAGTACTTGATCGTGCCCAGATTCTCCAAGAACAATCCTGTCGGCAGATCCCGATTCGAAGCATAATTGCGATACAGACCATATACCAGATTGCTTTGCATCGTAACATTCAAATTCGTTATCGTATAAGACAGCTGAAGATTATCCTCCAGCATATCCGGGATTCGGATCGTCCTCTTTTTGTCAACATCTGTCGGATCAATGATCGTCCAATTATTCTCCAAGGTTTCCGTAAGTGTCTCTACATCGTTGATGCCATATGTCGGATATTTTGCTTCTAATGCCTGTGCAACTGTTAATGCTTCTTCTTCTTTCAGACCGGTCAGCGTATCCGTCTGACGAAGCATCTTGAATGAAGGAAAATCAAGATTGCTCGCCATATGATCCGTAATCTGATCTGAAAAATATTTTTTAGAAGATGCATAATAAGAAGTCTTGGCGAATTCTCCCCAGTCAAGATCATCCCGAAGTACGAATGTGATTCGGAACTTATTAAGCTCGCTGGCATGCGCATCCGGAAGTCCCAGTGTGGTTATTTCCACATCTTCATAATACCGCATATTATAAAAATGACGGCAGTTCTCAATTCCATATCTTTTATAATTATTATCTCCAGTACTTCCCTGTCCGATCTTGGTATCCAAGGACGCGTCGGCAAACATCGGACTTGTCGACTTGCTTCTCGCAACTGCCGGTTCATCCAGATCATCACTGGTTACCGTGATCATCACAAAGATATTATCCGTCCAGGCACCTTCAATCTCTGTCCATGTACCAAAACGGAAGAAACTTAATGACCTTGCGAACGTTCCGACCGGTGCTCTTCCGAACCGGATATCATAAGCTTCCTCTTCTAACAGCTCCGTGGTTGCCGCCTCATCGGCAGCATCTAAGATGAATCCGATTCCGGGAACCGATTCTCCGGCCAATTGCTCCTTATAGATTGGGATCCTGTATGTTCCGAGATTCGTAGAAGTCTCCGTAACATCATAACGAATCGTCGCGCAATCCACCATATTATCCATGATATCCGCACTCTTGTTTGCAACATCCTTTCCGTCAACCGTGAACTCCAACGCCTTTCTGGATGTAGTGGAATCATATACCGTAATCACATATGTCAGATCGTTAAGATCAATATTGGAAGTCTCATCAATAGCCAGATGATAAGATAATGTATTGCCGTTATCAACCGTCAGCTCCCCGAGAGAGATCCCCGTTGTCGGAATATATGTAACATGTGTCAGTGTATTCACTCCGTAATAGCCGAGACCTTTGTTTGTTCTGGCACCATCATGTCTTTGAGCGATATCCACTCTTCCGGAGGAACCTCTTTCCGAATTGCCATAGTAAAACTCATACGCTGTATCACTGTAGAATGCAGAGAATACCTGCCCTTCTTCCGGGGCGATCTCGAGACAGATTGCTCCATTTAAGACCTCCTGATCCGCCACGGTATCTTCGATCAGTTCAAATAAGATCTGTGTCTGAACCGGCAGTGAAGCAGGATTCTGTACATACAGGTCATAATCTCCGGCTTTGGCATTCAGGGAAATCAAAACATTATCATCGTAGGTTCCCCAGATATCCAGATCTGTCATCAACATAGCCTGAGATCCTGCCAGCCGCGACTTTCCTTCTTCACTTAATGACGTAGAGGTCATAACCGTCTTGGTAATAAAATGAGAAAAATAGCGGTCGAATTCATCATTGATCGGCGAAAAGACCGGTACATAATCCGAAATAGAATAATTACCATCCTCATATTTCAACCGGTCTCTCAGGTCTTCAATCTGTCCATTGCCTTCCATCTGTGTCAGCTTACTCTGAGCGGCAATAAAAATCGTCTGTGCGGCTTCATTTTTCTGCATCTTGGAAGACTGATCCTGAAAAGCGATCAATCCTGCCGCCGAAATGGATAAAAGGATTCCCATTAATACCAGAACGACCACAAGTTCTACCAAAGTAAAGCCTGTATGATTCAATTGTATGGATCGTCTCTTTAACATAAATCCACCTTCTCTAATATTATTGTATATATGGGACTTTGCGTTACCGATTCATCAGAATACTATCTGCAGATGCGTTGTCATCCGTCCCCATAAATACGATCGGCAGTTCATATCCGTCTACAAGTTCCACAACATGATAATCCTCGCCGTCATATTCCACACACAATCCGTTTTCCCGATAAAACGCGCGGTTGATGGTATACGCGTTCTTTTCCCGTCCCTTCGTAATATGATCCTTGTCAGTTATTGTCTCTACGGAAAGTGATACTTCATCCGAGAATTCATAATGCGCTTTCCATTTCCGCTTCTCTTCTGCCGTTAATTTGAGCTTGCCAGCACTATACAGCGTTGACAGCTCAGTCTGAGCCGCTGTTACGGCTGTTCTTGCGTGAATGATGCATTCTTTGTTCTTGGCATCATCTATATATCCTAACACAGATGGAGAAACGACTGCGGCAAGGATTGCGATGATCGTTAATACCACCATCATCTCTACCAGAGTAAAACCGCGGTTCCGATTGCAATATCCTGATTTCACAGTCATTCACCTCCTTATTCCACTTAAATCCGAGCATATGAATTCGGACATTCACAGTCCAATCTGTGATCAATACTCATCAATACATTTATAAAAAAAGTTTTCCGGTCTCGGAATATCATGATAGGTGATCGTATAGAACTGGATCGCGATCGTCTCTCCGTTCACCGTAATATTCCGTCTGCTCGGAAGTGGACTGTAATTCTTCCACGGACAGTTCTGACTCCATGATGTTCCGTCATAGAATACGATCGGACTGTCCTTAGTCCGTTGATAACCTACCAGATAGACCGTATATGCTTTATCCTCGTCATCAATTCCCGAATAGTATACATAATTACCGACGCCGATAACCATATTATAGATCTCCTGTCCGGACATCTCTATTACCGGATTGCGGAAATTATTGCTCCAAAGAGCGCACACTTCTCCGTCTGTCGTAATATTCTGGTGCTGATAATTGGGACGGATCTCACTGAATTGAAGGGAATCCAGTTCCACCTGCGCCGCCATCCGGCAGTTCTCGCCTGCCGCATACTCCGCCTCCAGCTTTGCCTGATCGATATATCCCAGCAATGCAGGAACCATTATGGCAGACATGATACCCAGTATGACCAGAACAACGATCAGTTCAACCAGGGTAAAGCCTTTATTCTGTTGATCTTTTTTTCTAACCATTCTCATATAAGACTCCTGTTTTTCCCGATCCCTTTACAAACCATATCCGGCATACCGCAAAATGATCATATTCTATGTAATATATCGACATTTTGACATAACAAAAAAACCTGCTTTCACACTTTAATAATACCATTATTTTATGCAAAATAAAATAGTAAAATCACGAAAAGCAGTGATTTTCCAATATTTTTATAAACTGCTGTACATAATAACCTTATGAATCTTCATTTTTTTTACCTGCATTCGAACGAAAGGACCCATCCGAATCTAAATTCAAATCCAATTCGGAATCCTTTTTTTCCAGATATTTCATAAAGAGCAGAAGAATAAAGACCTGAATAACCACCAGAAAGGTCAGACCAAACATTCCCAAAGTATATTTACTTCCGGTAATCCCCATAACAAACGTGGCGATCACCATACCAACTATAATAACGACTGCAGCCAAAGCCAGAATTCGCTTCCATGTCTTCATATCCGCATTCTCCAATTCCGTATAAAAGTCCATTTATGATCTGCCGATCATTTCAAAATACGCAGTAATCTCCTTTTCATATCCGAGATCTCCGGGCTCATAGAATCTGGTACCGACCAGTTCATCCGGAAGATACTGCTGCTTCACATAATGATTCGGAAAGTCATGCGCATATTGATATCCCACATGGCCAAGATCCTTGGATCCTCCATAATGCGCATCCCGTAAATGTGCCGGCACCGCTCCAGTCTGCTGCTTCTTAACAGTATCCATAGCTGCAGAGATTGCATTCACAACAGAATTACTCTTTGGCGCACATGCTACATAGATCGCGGCATGCGCTAAAATGATCTGGGATTCCGGCATTCCCACACGTTCAACCGCCTGCGCACATGCCGACGCGACTTGTATCGCCTGCGGATCCGCATTACCGACATCCTCTGATGCGCATATCATGATACGTCTTGCAATGAATGTAACGCTCTCTCCGCTGTACAGCATCTTGGCAAGGTAGTACACCGCCGCATCCGGATCGGATCCGCGCATGCTTTTAATAAATGCGGATATCGTATCATAATGGTTATCCCCATCCTTATCATATTTTAAGGATCTTCTTTGAATACACTCTTCCGCGACAGGCAGAGTAATATGGATCTTACCGTCTGTTCCCCGCTCCGTTGTCAGAATCCCGAGTTCCACTGCATTCAAAGCACTTCTGGCATCGCCCTCCGCCATATCGGCAAGGAAATCAGCAGCTTCGTCTGTAATATCTGCACCATAAGAACCCATACCTTTCCGGTCATCATAGACTGCCCGACGGATCAATTCCGTAATATTTTCCTTAGATAACGGTTTTAATTGAAATACATTGGAACGGGAGATCAAAGCACCGTTTACCTCAAAATACGGATTCTCCGTCGTCGCTCCGATCAAAACGATCGTTCCGTCCTCAACAAACGGTAATAAATAATCCTGTTGCGCCTTATTGAACCGGTGGATCTCATCAACAAACAAGATCGTTTTCTTCTGATACATACCCATCAGATTCTTAGCCTGTTCAACAACTGCCTCCATATCCTTCTTTCCGGAGGTCGTGGCATTGATCTGGGTAAATTCCGCGCTTGTCGTATTGGCAATTACCATAGCAAGCGTTGTCTTGCCTGTTCCCGGCGGACCATAAAGAATAATAGAACTTAATTTATCAGCCCGGATCGCCCGGTACAGGAGTTTGTCTTTACCGATAATGTGTTCCTGCCCCACCACTTCGTCTAATGTTGTCGGACGCATCCGTTTTGCCAGCGGTGATTCCTGATCCATCCGCTGCTCACGCATATATTCAAACATGTCCATCTTGTTACCCTCTCTGAATTACCTATTGTGTAATTATTATGATGAATAATGTTCCTGATCCGGAAGCACAAGGAAAAGGGACTGTTATATCAGTCCCATTCTCTTAATATTCATCTCAAATTGTAATATATCTATCGGTTTACTCATATAACAGTCATATTTATTGCCTGCTAGTTCTTCATCAAACCCGCCTTCATCCAAAGCACTGATCATAATGATCTTCGCCCGTTCCTGCGGTGTAAGGGCGTTCTTCCCTTCCAGATCCCGGATCGCATCCAGTGCTTTATATCCGTCGATTCTTGGCATCATCACATCCAGGCAGACCAGATGATACGGATTCTTCTCATCCAATGCTTCCATATATTTTTTGACAGCCTGAAAACCGTCCGTCACAACGGTAACATCCCCGTATTTTCTCAAAAGCTTGCTTAAAAACTTACGATTTGCCTCATCATCTTCCGCAACCAAGATCTTCATAGCTTATGCCTCCCTATCTTAACAATTATAACCTGATTCTAAACATTCCACTCTAATCTAGCCCTGAGCCTTAACCAGAAGAAGGATCTTATCCACACTGCCAAGCACTTCTTCTTTTAATGTGGAACCGTGATCATAATACCTGCGATCCAATAATTGTGTACTCAGAATTCCCATCATAATACATTTCAGCTCATCCGCCGAAAATGTCCGGTCGATCTCTCCGGCCTCCATCGCATCCTCGATCAGATTCACGAGACATTCATTACGCTTCTGCATACATTCCGCAATAATCTCCCGTGTGTCAGTATTATGGAGAAGTTCCTCAAAATTCAGCATAATCGAGGAGATCTCCATGTAATTCTCATAATATGTAGCATATGTATCAAAAAATTCATGGATCTTCTCAATGTTCGATGTTTTTTTTGCCTGAACTGTGCGGATAATACTCTCATCAAACCGTACAAAATACTGTACTACTTCAATCAGAACCTCATTGATGCCTCCAAAGTACTTATAGATCAATGCCTCTGACATATTCTCTTTTCGCGCAAGTGATTTCGTCGATAATGAAGCTAATCCGGATTCACTTATAATCTCGATGGCAGACGCAATGATCCTGTCCTTACGAGAAATAAAGCTGTCACCCATAAACACTCCTCCGTATTATGCCATGAGTCATACCCCATCTGTCTCATCGGCATTGCAACCCCAATATGTCATATACCGAACACCGGTCATGCATGGAATATCACAATCCCGTAACACTCAGCACAAGTCCGTCACATGACATAAGATTTATAAAAATTGTACAAAAAAAACGAAAAAAAATCAATATAAAAAAAGCTGCTGTGCAAATTTGCACAACAGCTCTTTTCCCAATCGCGACTTCGGCAAGATACGCCAACTTAAATACCAAAAAATATCAACTACTTAATTATACTTAAAAAGGTACTCGTTGCTTAATCGTATGGTTCCTTGTGATTTAACAGCCGATATTACAGCTTGTTAACATTAACAGCCTGAGGTCCCTTTTCACCTTCGATAACATCAAACTCTACAGCCTGACCATCATCTAATGACTTGAAGCCTTCCATGTTCAATCCGGAGAAATGCACAAAAATGTCCTTTCCGGATTCGTCACTGATGAAGCCGTAACCCTTCTTGTTGTCAAACCACTTTACTGTACCTTTGTTCATGATAAAACCTCCAAAAAAAATACTTGTGACGGTACATGTCACCTTTGATAGACTACCATATTCTTATTTTTTTTGTCAAGTCATTCATCCAAAACTGTCCAAAACGCACTCTCACATCCTTCCGAGTTATTAAAAATATCCATTTAAAATCAAAAAAACTGGTTTTCTTCTTGCACTTTCATGAAAAATACGATATTCTGTTATCAGTCGGCAAAAAAGCCGATTGTCTCTCATTTCTGATATTCGTAATAATTTTCCCAAGAATTACTACGAAACTTTATAAACAGGCTGTGTAAGGAACAGTCTTTTTAGTATGCCGTGTCTGATCGACCGGGATATCGTAGTATCTATACATTCTGTTATTCTATTTTCTATGAAAGGAGTCGTATCATGACTTATAATCAATTCTTGAATTACGTAAAAGAGCAATCTGTTTATAAAATTGACAATCCAGAAGAATATCAAGCTACCATCAACCATTTTGTCAAAAATAATTCGGTAGAATTAGATGGAATCTGTCTCCATAAAGAGGGCGAGATCCTGTCACCAACCGTATATTTGAATGAATTTTATGAAGAATACTTAGAAGGAAGATCCTTAAATTCCATTGTCGCCGAAGTCAGAGCTACTCTGTTTGAGGAAATTCCTCAATTGGAAATCCCGGCTACATTATTTGATAATTATGATACCATCCGCCCTTACATTGTAATGCGGCTCGTCAATTATGAACGTAATAAAAAACAATTAGAGTCTTGTCCCTACCTCCCCTTCTGCGATCTTGCCATCACATTCCGCTGGCTGGTTCATAAAGATGCCTCAGGTATTGCTTCTGCCTTGATCACCAACCGTGAATACCAGAACTGGGGAATCTCCATGGAGGAACTATATTCTGTAGCAAGCCGCAATACCATGCGGCTGTTTCCGGCAAGGATCCGACCGATGCAGGAGATCTTAAAAGAATACATTCGAAATCCGGAAGACATGCGTCAGTTGGTACTTTATGATAACACCGATCTGATCCTTTATGTTCTGACCAATCAGATTCATATTAACGGCTCCACCTCCATGGTCTATGATCATATTCTGAACCGTTTTGCAAGAAAAGAAGGCTGTGATTTCTATCTGCTTCCGTCCAGCATTCACGAAATCATCCTGCTTCGTACCGACAGTATGATTGAAGAAGAATCTCTGCTGCAATTGGTCTATGATGCCAACCGGACGGTGGTCAATCCCATAGATATACTGTCGGATTCCATCTATCGTTATGATTATCGTCAGAACCGCGTGATCATGATCTCATAAGTATCTGGTTATAAACAACAAAAGGACTATGTGATGAACATAGTCCTTTATCTTATTCTGCAATATTATTTCAAATATTCCTCAAAGAAATCCACAAGCCTCTGCATTTCCTCATCAGTTCCTATGGTAATCCGAAGATAATTATCAATCCGAGGCTGATCAAAGTATCTGATATAGATTCCGTGCTCTTTGGCAGCATCAAATAATTCACGTGCCGGAACGGTCTTATGAGTTGCAAAGATAAAGTTGGATCCGGATTCCGGAAATGTAAATCCCAGCTCCTTAAGCCTGTTTCCGAACCATTCCCTAGTTGTAATGATCTTCCGGATTACAGACTGAAAATATGCTTCGTCCTCCAAGACCTTTGTGCCCAGGATCAAAGACGGACGATTCATGGTATAAGAATTATAGGAATACTTGACATCATTCATAGCCAGGATCAATTCTGGATTACCGATGGCGTATCCGATACGCAGCCCTGCCATAGAACGGGATTTGGAAAAAGTACGGACTACCAGCAGATTATCATGATCGGCAAGCAGGGACAGCGCACTCTCCCCGGCAAAATCAATATAAGCCTCATCAATGATCACAACCGAATCCGGATTATGCTGCAATATATCTTCTATAAAATCCAATGGTTCGTAGATTCCCGTAGGAGCATTCGGATTCGGGAAGACCACTCCGCCGTTTTCCTTGTAGTAATCCTCTTTAACCAATCGGAATGACGCATCCAGAGGCTGCTTCTCATATGGTATCCGGAACAATTCTGCCCATACCGGATAGAACGAATAACTGATATCCGGAAAGAGCACTGCCTTATCACTGTTGAAAAATGTGAGGAATGCCATAGCAAGTACATCATCCGATCCAACACCGACAAAGACCTGATCCGCATCTACCCCATGATATCTGGCCAAACTTTCCACAAGCATTCCAGCCGAAGGATCCGGATATAATCTAAGATCATCCATATTTTCACGAACCTGACAGACCACAGGGGATGGACCGTACGGATTCTCATTTGTATTCAACTTAATAATATTGCTCTGCTTTGGCTGCTCACCCGGTGTATATGGTTCCACACGTCTGATATAATCTTTCCAACCTGCCATCTATACCATCTCCTTCTTCTATTCACAGATCATTCGTCAGCTCGCTTCATTCATTTGAAGCAATTTGGCTGCCTGATCGGCTGCAATCAGAGCATCCAGAATCTCCTGCAGATCACCGTCCATGATCTTATCAATCTTATATAATGTCAGATTGATACGATGATCCGTTACCCGTCCCTGTGGGAAATTATATGTCCGGATCTTCTCCGAACGATCACCGGTACCGATCTGGCTTCTTCTTGCCTCCGCTTCCGCATCATGCTGCTTCTGCTGTTCCATATCATATAACTTTGCGCGGAGCAGAGCAAAGGCTTTTTCCTTATTCTGAAGCTGTGATTTCTCTGTCTGGCTGTAAATAACGATACCCGTCGGATAATGAGTCAGACGTACCGCGGAATCCGTTGTATTGACACACTGCCCGCCGTTGCCGGACGCACGCATGACATCGATCCGGATATCTTTCTCATCAATCTGAACGTCTACTTCTTCCGCTTCCGGCATCACTGCCACGGTTATCGTAGAGGTATGAATCCGTCCGCCGGATTCCGTCTCCGGGACGCGCTGTACGCGGTGGACACCAGATTCATATTTCATTACCGAATACGCGCCGGAACCCGTGATCATAAATGTAACACTTTTCATTCCGCCGATCCCGATCTCTTCACATTCCATTAATTCCACCTTCCAGCGGCGGGATTCCGCATAATGGACATACATACGATATACTTCTGCCGCAAACAAAGCAGATTCATCGCCGCCGGCACCTGCCCGGATCTCAACGATCACATTCTTATCATCATTCGGATCCTTTGGAAGAAGTAAGATCTTCAATTCCTTTTCACATCTTGCGATCGTTTCCTTACTTTCTGCCAGTTCTTCCTTTGCCAGTTCTTTCAGATCCTCATCCGGTTCCTCCAACATCGCAAGGCTGTCTTCCATAGTCTGTCTGGCATCCTTGTATTCCCGGTATTTTTCCACCAGAGGGGTCAGCTCGCTGTACTCCTTCATCAACTGGCGATACCGTTCCTGATTATTGGCAATTTCGGGAGAGTTCAATTCTTCCTGAATCTCCTCATAACGTATTAATATATCTTCTAATCTGTCAAACATCTTAATATCCTCCTGTTATTGATCACTATCCTGCGAGAGCATACATAATATATCCGTTCATATACATTCATAGCCCTATCCACATACATAACCGGTCATTTTCCGCAGGAATGACGGGCATAAGCAACCCTGTCATGACCGGTCAGATCCTTGCAGATCTGTATTTCTTCATAAGTTTGTTCTATAAATATCTTCCGGAGGTCTTCTGCTTGATCAAATCCAATTTCAAAGAATACATATCCATCATCCTCTATATAATCATCTATTTTCTGCATGATCTTTCGATAAAAGTATAATCCGTCTTCCTTCCCGTCCAATGCAAGATACGGTTCATGGTCTCTGACTTCCGGCATCAGTTCCCGGATCGCGTCCGTTCTGATATAGGGTGGATTCGATACGATCACAGAAAAGCACTGCCGGACATTTTCAAACAAATCCCCCTGCACCAGCACCGCGGGACATGCAAGCCGTCTGGTATTCTCAGCAGCAGCCTCCAGAGCCTTTTCTGAAAGATCAGCTAGTGTCAATAATACTTCGTAACCTTTATTCTGCAACATCTTGGCAAGACTTATTCCAATACACCCGGAACCACAGCAAAGATCCAGTATCCGAATCGGTTCATCAGAAGGTCGTCCGGATGCATGCGGACCATTGCTCCCATACTTTTTAAGGATCGTATTATAAGCTGTCTCGACAACAATTTCCGTATCCTGTCTGGGAACCAGAACATGCTCATTTACATAAAAAACATAACCCATGAACATCTGCTCATGTGTAATCTGTTGAAGCGGTATCCGTCTGCTCCGCTTATCTATTGCTTGTGTAAAAGAACTGACTATCTTCTCTTCTGCCGAATCTTTCATACATAATAGCAACTCAGCGTGTGTTTTATCGGCTGCCCATTCCAACAGATACCGGGCATCCAGAGCGGCATCGGGAACCTGATGTTCCTGAAGAAGCAGAATACCGTATTGTAATAATTCCTGGTATGTCATATAAAGATCTCCCGTCAGTTCTTTACATCGCAGAGTTCTGCCTGCTCCGCGCGAAGGGCTTCCTGATAAGCTCTCCAATCCAGAACACCCTCTACGGACGCAATGGCCACTTCCAACATCTGCAGATCCGGTTCTCTGGTCGTAAGTCTCTGCACCCATAATCCCGGAGCACTAAGAACTTTGATGATCCATGAGTCATTTCTTCCTGCCAGCCGGATAAATTCATAGGAGACTCCGGCAATAACCGGAACCAAAAGCAGACGAAGAAGAATCCGGAGCGCAGGATTCGTTACATTGATCACCATAAAAAATAAAATACTTAAAATCATTACAATAAATAAAAAACTGGTTCCGCAGCGCTTATGAAACCGGGTAAACTTCATAACATTCTCCGGAGTCAGTGGAACTCCCGCTTCAAGACAATTAATGGTCTTGTGCTCGGCACCATGATACATAAATACCCGTTTCATATCCTCCATCAAAGAGATCGCCCACACATATCCTAAGAAAATCACCAGCCGAATCACTCCCTCAATGATTGCGATCAACCATGAGGCTTCTATCCATTTTCTTAAGAATTCCGCAGCAAATGCAGGCAGTAAAATGAATAATCCAACAACCAGTATGACTGAAAACGCGAGTGTCAGGACCATAACCAGACTTTCTCCGCCTTTTTTGGCCGCTTTGGCGGCTGCACTGTCCGAATCGGGCTCATCTTCCTCGTAAAAGCTGGCAGAATATGTCAATGTCTTCATACCGATCATCAGTGATTCAAAAAAATTAACCACGCCTCGAACAATCGGTATCCGGAAGAAAGGAATCCGGTCTCCCGCCGCCTCATAATCCTCTATCTTAACTTCTATTTCCTGATCCGGTTTCCGTACGGCAATGGCATACTGATCTTTATTCTTCATCATAACGCCTTCAATGACCGCCTGACCACCGATATACAATCGTTCCATATTATATCCTTTCCTCTAACTGAATAACAAATCTATAAAACGATTCGTCTTCTCGGATGCTTTGCAATAAAGAAAAAAGGTTGGAATTGTTCCAACCTTCAATCTTCTTATTCTTACTGATTCACACCATACTTACGATTGAACTTATCAATACGTCCACGTGCCTGAGCAGCCTTCTGCTGACCGGTATAGAAAGAATGACACTTAGAACAGATCTCTACGTGAATATCTTCTTTTGTTGAACCGGTAACAAATTCATTACCGCAGTTGCATACTACCTTTGCCTGGTAATAATCTGGATGGATACCCTGTTTCATCTTTTTCACCTCACCGTAACTTCATAACTATTTGAGCAGATCCTAACATGATCTATATGCTCAAATTCTATATTTGAGCAGGCTTACAGCCCATCATATGCTCAACAACTCGTTCATTGTAGCATAGTGTATATAAGATTTCAAGTACAAATTTAATTTTGTTCATTAAGATCATTAAGGTCTTCTGCCAAGGGATTTCTGGACATATTGAACGAATTCCGAATTATTCTTTGTTCTCGCGAATAATTTCAGAACTTCTTCTATCGTCTCATCTCCTTTGCTTCCGCTGGATTCCCGGTGAATGAGATACATAGCATCCTGTTCTTCCTTCGTCAGAAGAAGATCATCCCGTCTGGTGCTGGACTTGGCTATATCAATTGCAGGGAATATCCGCTTTTCAGAAAGCTTCCGGTCAAGAACAAGCTCCATATTACCGGTTCCTTTGAATTCCTCAAATACCACATCATCCATCTTACTGCCGGTATCAACAAGTGCCGTAGCCAATATGGTAAGACTGCCGCCCTCCCGTATATTTCTGGCTGCACCGAAGAATTTCTTAGGCATATGAAGAGCTGCAGGATCCAGACCGCCGGTCAGTGTACGTCCACTTGGCGGAACGATCAGATTGTATGCTCTCGCAAGTCTCGTAATACTGTCAAGAAGGATCACAACATCTTTCTTATGTTCTACCAGACGTCTTGCCCGTTCCAGAACCATCTCCGCCACACGCTTATGATGATCCGGTAATTCGTCAAAGGTAGAATAGATCACTTCTACATTCGGTCCTTCTATCGATTCACGGATATCGGTAACTTCTTCCGGTCTCTCATCGATCAGAAGAACCAACAGATGCATGTCCTCGTAATTCCGGCTGATCGTCTTGGCAATCTGTTTTAAAAGAGTGGTCTTACCTGCTTTCGGCGGAGATACGATCATTCCTCTCTGTCCCTTACCGATTGGAGCAATAATATCTATAATACGCATCGGAATACCCGCTCCGACCTGCTCCAATCGTATCTTCTCTTCCGGAAAGATCGGAGTCAGCTCTTCAAACGGTCTGCGCTTACTTGCCTCCAGTGGATGAAATCCATTCACGGATTCCACATACAACAAGGCTCCGAACTTCTCGTTTTGATTCTTAACCCGTGAATTACCTTTCAGTATATCGCCGGTCTTTAAATTAAACCGTCTGATCTGAGCCGGTGAGACATAGATATCATTCTCGCCCGGAAGATAATTGGCACTCCGGATAAAACCATATCCCTCCATGATCTCCAATATACCATTCACAGAAGTCTTACTATCCATAGCCTGTACATCCGGATTCGTTAGTTCCATGAATTCATCCTTTGTAAATGCTTCATTTCGGATATTGATCGGTTTTTTATCCTCTGTCCGTTCCTTTTCACGTTCTGCCTCATATCCCGGAGCTTCCTGCACTTCCAGCGTCACACTGCGAATTATCCCCGCATCCGGTCTGCCTTCAGTATGAGCCTCATTTTTAGGAGGCCGGCTGTCATAGCGAATCCCCTCTGTCGGATATGTATCCTGCTTATTATTTTTCTCCTGGTATCCGCCTTTTTGCATACGGTAATCATTATTGCGGATCGGTTTTGTCTGCTTAAATGGTTTCTTTTCTGTCTTTGAAGGTTCATATCCTTTCCCTTCTGAGGAAACAACAGAACCGGAAGCGCGGTTGGTCACGTTTTTTCTTTCATATTGTTGTTTTTCGGATTTGCGTTTTGGGGATAATTTTTCTTCTTTGAGTGAATCAGCCTTGGTCAAATCAGCTTTGGCTGAATCGGAAGATATTTCAGAACTATCTTTCTTATTCGAACGAACATCTTTTTTTTCAGGCTTATTGTCAGTTTTAATCGTTTTTTTCTTTTTCGGTTCTTTATCAGCAGATTCTCCCGCCATAAGTGCTGACATCAGTTCTGCCTTTTTCAAGCCTGTAATACTTTTCATACCTTTGCTCCGTGCTATTTCCCGAAGTTCAGCCAAAGTCATTGAACTATAATCCATATAATTCTCCTCTTCTTATTGAAATGTTATCAGGGTTTTATCTCGGAATTCGATATAGAATCCAGAAGCAGAAAATGAGATTCATCTCAATATCTTTTTATAGTGTATCACATAATCAATGATCAGTAAATGATTTTTTGGAATTATTTGTATCAATGAAAAGAAATTGAGCCTTACCGAATATCTTTCCTTATTATAACAACCGGTAAGGCTCAAGGCTTAAGGTTCTTACTAACTCTTGATCAATAATAACCTAATATAATCACATCTCATTTGCAGCATAAATTAATACCGCTATTACAATTATTCCTATGATGAATCCTAGTGCACTGGTAATAATACCAACGATCGGGAATGTCTTTTTCTCTTTCTTGACCATTCCTACGATCGACAAAATCACACCCGGTATTGCAAGAACCGGTCCCGCCACACAGCAAAGAATAGAAGCAATACCACAGATCATACCAATCAAGCCGAAGATCTTGCTTTCTTTTTCGACCGGTTCCTCATAAGTCTGTGTGTAAGTTGATTGTGAATTTGTTGATTCAGTATATACAGGTTGGAAATTATCAGCAGCATTCTGCTCCGCATTGTACATCTGAGCAGCACTCTCCGCATAAGGATTATTACTTAATACGGTTGTTTCCTGGGATACATTCTCCTCTGCATAAGAAGGTGCTGCCGATACTGTCGGTTGGGCTGATTCCATCACAGGCTGTGCCGCTTCTACAACTTCCTCTACTACAGGCTGTGCCGCTTCTACAACTTCCTCTACTACAGGCTGGGCTGCTTCTACAACTTCCTCAACTGCAGGCTGCGCTGCTTCTGCAACTTCCTCTACTACAGGCTGGGCTGCTTCTGTTACTTCCTCTGCTGCCGGCTGTACCGCCTCGGGAACGGATTCAACTACAGGCTGCGCTGGTTCTACCGCTTCCTCTACTGCCGGCTGCGCTGCTTCTGCTGCTTTCTCCGCTTTTACAACAGCTACCGGACTTCCGCAGTTCGGACAGAAAGCATCCCCTTCTTCAAGCAGACCTCCGCAAACATTACATCTCATTGTTGCCATAAATAATTCCTCCTATTATAAACCATTTTTACTGTTATGTATTTATATCAAACCACATTACATTTGATAATGCGGTCATATACTAACCGTTATAATACTCTGACAAAATGCGTTCAATCTCTTCTACCAGTTTTTCCCGATCCGGCGGCTTTAATACATATCCAGCCGGGCGGTTTTTCAGTACCGCAAGTATCTTCTGCTTTTCCGAAACACCTGTCAAAAAGACTACAGGCAATAATATTCCGTTTTCCATTTCCAATATCCTGTCAAAGGTTTCCTTTCCGTCCATACCAGGCATCAGATAATCGAGCAGTACCAGATCCGGTCGTTTTTTTTCAATCAATGCCAAAGCGGCTTCTCCGGATTTGGCAAGCGTCACATCATAATGTTTTTCCAAAATTCCTTTGATATTTCGAAGCACCATGGGATTATCGTCAACAACCAGAATATGAAAGATCCGGTCCGGCTTAACGGAAGACATTTCACTTTCATCCGCATTGTCCTTGTCCGAATCAGACTCTCCGTCCGGAGTAAGGAGCGCATTGCATTTCATAACAATAGCCTGACTGGTGATCGGCCGGAATAAGGTCTCATAATGTCGGTTTTCACAATATGCCTTTAATGCATTCCATACTTCTTTGGATGTAATGATCAAAGTAGGAATATAATCCGCTTTCAGATTCAGCCATTCATATATCGAAGGATCAATCTCATCCACTCCGATCTGACATATGATCAGCAGATTAGGCCGATAGATCTTGACCATACCCTTAATATTATCTAATTGCAGGGAACAAAGCTGTACTTGAAACTGATCCGCCAGACATTCATTCACACTGCGGATTACTTCATTCAATGCACCGACAAGTAATATCTTTTTCATAGTTATAATTCCTCAAAACCTCTTAGTTATCTCATGTTTACATCATTGTTTTTTTGATTGAATCTGTAATCTCGCGAACCTGTTCTTCGTCCAGATTCCGGACGGCAGACTGAAGCATCTCCATTCTATCAGTAACCGGGACAGGAAGCCGATAATTACATAATTCTTTCATAATGGCATCCGCTGTATCTATATCCAGTTCATCCATTGCCGTATTCAGCATATCCATATACTGGCGGATCATCTCTGCAGGCAGTTCCGGCAAATCATCGATTGAAGAAGAAACACTGTCATCTCCTGACGATCCGGGACCTTGTTGATCAGAAAATGCCTGCTTTAAGCGTAATGTCAACGCTTTCCATTCATCCATAAACACATCCGTCAAATCCCGGATTCTGGAAATATCCCCTTCTTTGGCAGCATATTCCAATATTCTTGCCAGACCTGATACACCGGTCCCTCCGATCATTGCCGCAGATGTCTTCATGGAATGCACTTTAATTCGATAATCCTGTAAAGCTTGTTCTTTGCCTTCATCTGTCCAAGCCGTATCCAGAGCCTTCCATAGTCTGGCAAGCTCTTTGGAATCAGACTCTGCCACTGCGCAATAATCTTCCACACATCCGAGTAACAGATCGGTGTTCTTTAATTTCATCAGAGCATAATCCCAATCGATCCCTTCCACATTCGGAAGTTCGTCTGACATTTTATCCAACGCACCGGTATTTCCGTTAAGCTGTTCTGATAATATATTACCATTCATCGGATCGGAAATCATACCTTCCAACATCTTGGAATCCGGAAGATAATCCCGTATCATTTTCTCCAGCTTATCCGGATTCACCGGCTTTGACAGAAAATCATCAAATCCCGCATCCAGATACATCTCTCTCGCACCGGTTACCGCATTGGCTGTCAAAGCGATCACAGGTGTATTGACATTGAAATGATCGTCACGGCTTTTCATCTTCTGAAGAACTTCGATCCCGTTCATATCCGGCATCATATGATCCAAAAAGATTATATCATATTGCTTTTGGAAAACCAACTCCAATGTTGCCGTGCCGTTTCCTGCCTCTTCAATCTGAATCCCGGTATCTTTCAGCAGGCTGCAGAACACTTTGCGGTTCATTGCATTATCATCCACCACCAGAACCCGGGCATCCGGAGCCGTAAAGGATACTTCGTAATTATAATGATCACCATGATTCAGAATACGTTCCTGAAGACTGCCGATCGGTTCGGTGTTAATAATCTTTTGCTTCAAATCAAAATAAAATATAGAGCCCTTTCCGTAGACACTTTCCACCATCAGCTGACTGTCCATCATTGCCAGGAGCTGTACAACAATACTCATTCCCAGACCGGTACCTTCCACATTACGATTCCGCTCTTCTTCTATCCGTTCAAATGCCTCAAATAATTTGCCAAGGTCTTCTTTTTTAATTCCGATCCCGGTGTCACGGACTTCAAAATGGAGCAATGCCTCTTCGCCGCTGATCTTCCCGTTGATCCGCAGAAGTACAGATCCCTGTTCCGTATATTTTACCGCATTGTTCATCAAATTCACCAGAATCTGCCTTAATCTGACATCATCCCCGTACAATTCGGACGGAAGGGACGAATCCAGATCCAATTCCACCTGCAGATTTTTTTCATCCGCTTTCATGGCAACCATGCTGACAACATCCAGAATCAGACTTGAGAAATCATATTCCGTCGGCAGGATTTCCATTTTCCCGGAATCAATCTTGGACAAATCCAGAATATCATTGATCAGGGCAAGAAGAGTCTTACCGGCATTATCTATATCTACCGCATATTCCCGGATCGTCTCCTCCTTGCTTTCCCGAAGGATCATCGTATCTAATCCGAGAACGGTATTGATCGGTGTGCGGATCTCATGGGACATTCTTGCAAGAAACTCGCCTTTGGATTTATTAGCCATGAGCGCATTCTGTTTTTCCCGTTCTGCATGAACCAGATCAACAACAGTATTGCATGTAGCAAATATGATCAACAGGATCAATCCGATCGCGAGAAATACACCGCTATAGGTCTTAGTTCGCTGAAAATATACCGTAATTTGAACAAACGCGGATAAAAAAGCAGCCACCATGCCCCAGGATACCAGACGGTATTCCTTTACATATCCCCGGAACAGATCAATGATAAGTGTGACAAACAAGGTAACGATCGTCAGGACACAGATAAATGCCATTACCACTATGCTTTCCGCAAAATCAACCAGTCTGGTAATATGAAGAACCATACATACGGCAAAATCTATAATAGCCGACAACTCTAAAATCCAACAGATGATACGGTATCTTCCCTTCTGAATCCCATTTATATAGAATAAAAACGGAATCGGAAGCAGCATGACCATATAAAACGCGATATCATTTACCACGGACATATTCGGAAACAGCAGCTGGCGGAATACCGAATTAGTAATGATCCAGATTCCAGCAAAAGCAACACCCCAGCCAAGAAATTCCAGATCAATACTACGCTTGTAGACATGCTGTAAAAAAACACTGGCTATGATCACAATAGCACTCAGCAAAAGGACGATCATGGCGACAATCATTTCTGAACCATAGATCATAAAATAATGAGACCAGATCGCCATCTGGCTGCCCTGGTAGACCTCATACAGAATACCAGAATAAGAAGATGCTGTCTGGGAAGTAAACGTAAGCGTCTTGCCTGCATCCTCCGCATTGATTTTCACAAATATATACGCAACGGCACTATAGCTTCCAATGATCCTGGTAGAATCCGTATTGTATGTTTGCCGCAGCTTACCATCAACATAGAATTCCATATCTTGCTTGCCACTTCGGAAGCACAGATAGGTATCTTCGTTAATATCGTCCGGAAGCACCGTTTCTACTACGATCTTCGTTCCTTTTTCAACCTCACAGCTTCCAGGGATTTCCTGTGGAACTCTGGTACCGTCCGGCATGATCCGCTCCCAGCTTCCGGCGTATTCCACAACCTCCTGATCCGCTCCCAGATCATCCTCAGGCAAAAAGAATTCTCCGAACGCAAGATATCCGAATACAAGAATAATATATACCAAAAAAATTCTCTGAAGTATCTTCTCCATATTACTATTACAGCCTTTTCTTCAAACTCTGTTTTTCATATAACGCTTATGCGCTCATTATCATGAACTTCGTTCATGATCCAATTCGCAGAAATGCTCTTGCAAGCAAGCATTTCTGCATCATTATATCATAAATAATCTACGGAAGACATATATCAATTCATGATAATATGTGATTGCTTCCACATTCTCCGCATAATATAAGACTTCACTGGCAAACAGCTCCTGATCAATATAGATATCTACCGTCCCTGCTATACAGCCCTTTTGAACCGGTGCTTTTGTCTCATCAGGAAGATTCCATTCATATCGTACGGTCTCGTTTTCCCGCATCGGAACGGAGATGCTTGTTCCCTCTTTCAAACACACGCAAACGGTATCCGCATCCACCCCCCGATCCACAGGAATCTCCGGAACCATTATGGAAACATCCGGAATTGTATGTACGGAATAATTGGAAAAACCATAATCCATCAGCTGCTTCGTATCTGTCCATTTATATGTCTTATGCGGCGGCCATCCCGACGCGAGCACAACGGAGATCAATGTCATACCATTCTTCTTTGCAGCACCCACAAAGCAATACCCGGCATTCCCCGTAAATCCGGTTTTAATTCCGATCGCACCTTCATACTGCGTCAAAAATCCATCCCGATTAACTACGGCAACATTCCGTTTCCCGCTAATTTCAGAAAATGTGTGAGCCGGCGTCCGGATGATTTCCTGAAATTCTTTATTTTGTAATGCATAACGCGCTATGATTGCCAGATCACACGCCGTTGTATAATGATCGTCGGCGTCTAATCCGTTAGGTGTGACAAAATGAGTATCGAATGCTCCGACTTCCTGTGCTTTATCATTCATATAACCCGCAAATGTTTCTACATCTCCGGCTATATGTTCCGCTATAGCAACCGCAACATCATTGTGGGATTCCAGCATCAGAGCAAAAAGCAAATCTTTCAGATAATATTGTTCTCCTTCACATCCGTTCATCTGAACATCCGGCTGTCTTGCGGCATTAGCAGAAAATGTAACAATGTCATCTTCATTTCCGTATTCCAACGCTAGAATACAGGTCATAATCTTTGTGGTACTGGCATTTGCTTTACGTTCACTCCCATTTTTATTATAAAGAATTCTTCCGGATCCTTCATCCATCAGTACAGCAGATGATGCATATAATGGAAGCAGTTCTTCTATTCTATCTTCATTATGTATTTGTTGATTTAAATCATCAGAAAAAAACTCACCCGCAGTGGCTCCGTATGTCACGAATGGATATAAAACGAAGTTTACAAAAATATAACAACCAAAAATTAAATAAACGAATATCTTCTGGAGAACTGCTTTTGCAAATAATTTCATAATAAAAAACCCAAACTCTGCTTACCATATTATATCACAGAATTCAGGTTTTTATGACTATGTATCCAGTGCGACACTTGCCTCGGCGATCGCCTGCTGCTCAAAGTCGGCAATCTTATCCGGAGTGATTACCGGCAGATCATCTGTTGATTTGACACCGAATCCCCGAAGAAAATCTTCCGTTGTGCCAAATAAGATCGGCTTTCCGATCGCATCCAGTCTTCCAACTTCTTCGATCAAATGGTATTCCACCAGCTTATTGATCGCATGAACGCAGGATACGCCGCGGATTGCCTCAATCTCCGTTCTGGTGATCGGCTGTTTATAGGCAATGATCGACAAGGTCTCCAGCTGTACGTCTGTCAACATATGCTTCTTTGGAATATTGACAATCTTGGATAATTCTTCATAGTATTCATTTTTGGTACACAGCTGAAATCCATCCTCAATCTCTATGATCCGGATCCCCCGCTCTTCATCATCATATTGCTCCATCATTTGATGTACGATCGAGCGGATGGTATCTTCATCCAGTTCCAACGCCAATGACAGCTGTTCAACCGTGACCGGTTCCCCTATGGCAAATAATACTGCTTCGATTGCGCCTTTCAGTTTAGTTATATCCTGTTCCATAATCTTCACTCTTCCGTAGAATCAATCATAATATCTCCGAATAATGTCTCCTGTCTTACCGTCACAACGCCCATTTTCATCAATTCCAGTACTGCCAGAAAGGTTACAATAATATTTAACTTAGACGCTTGAATCTCAAGGAGCGTGCGGAAGCTGATACCACGAAGTCCGGAGATTTGTGTCCGGATCTCTTCCATTTTATCTTCAATATTGACCTCTTCCTTCTCAATCGTACCGAATTTGCTTCGGATCGGATCGATCTTATCAACCTGCTTTTTCATGACCATCTGAAAGATCTCATTTAACCGGTTCAAGGTCATTCCATCACATAATTCCATAGGATCGATCTCCTGCTTATACGCAGCGACTTCTTTGGGAATAGTTGGTTTCTTATACAACGTATAAGAGGCATCTAATTCCATGTCCTTCAATTCGGACGCCGCATACTTATACATTTTATATTCCAGCAAACGCCGGACAAGCTCTGCCCGAGGATCCTCTTCTTCTTCCGTGTCTGCCGCTTCTTCCTTTGGAAGCAGCATTTTTGCTTTTATATTGATCAGAGTAGCGGCCATGACTAGGAATTCGCTCATGACATCCAGATCCTGACGCTGCATTTCGTTCACATAATTTAAATACTGCTCCGTAATAAGCACGATTGGAATATCATATATATTCACTTGGTTTTTTTCAATCAGATGCAAAAGAAGATCTAAAGGACCTTCAAACACCTGAAGCTTAACATCAATTGCCATTCGATAGACTCCTCCACTGCAGAAAGCTATTCAGCGGGCACCTCTGCTGCAGGCACTTCCGTGACAGGGGCTTCTGTCGCAGGCGGTTCGGTTGCAGGGGCTTCTGTAGGCGGAGCTTCTGTCGCAGGCGGCTCTTCAGCAGGTGGTTCCTCTGCTGGCGGTTCTTCTGCTGGCGGCTCTTCCGTCGGAGCCTCAGTATATACAGGAACCGGAGACGATGATGCCTTACCTGCCGGTGTTGTCTCATCCGATTCTGTTCCATCCAAATGATAAAGGATCACAAGGTCGCCTGCACTATAATTTTCATACAGGAATTTAGCTACGTCCAGACGCAGATTAATGCATCCATGAGAACCGTTTGTCAAATAGCGCATACCGCCAAACGCACTTTGCCATGTAGCATCATGTAGTCCGATACCACCGTTGAACGGCATCCAATAAGATACCGGTGTCCGGTAAGTATCACCAACCAGAATTGCCGGAGATGATTTTGACCGAATATTATAAATTCCTGGAGGGGTTGCGCATCCGGTAGAAGGCCGTCCGGATACAATATCCGTCTCTAAAATGATTTCGCCGTCCTTATAGCAGAACATCCTCTGAGCCGTCAGATTGATTTCAATATAAGTATTACCTACTGAGAACATCTTCTCAATCGGTCTAATATATTCCGTCTGACCTGTTTCACAGGCATCCATTATCATCTTCTGGAGCTCTTCCACTTCGGATTCAGAATCGATTACTGCCGTCTTCACATAAGAAGTGATCTCAACCGTATTGCCATAATATGTATCAAAATCCACCTGCTGTCTGCTGGATTTATAATTCTCTTTTAAATAATTCATATAGGAAAGCATTGCTTCCTCATCAAATTCAATCTCATAATCTTCATTTAATGTGACCCAGCCGGCAATCCGATATCCCCATAAAGTTGCAGTCTCTTCACCGAAATCATATGTAATGACCAGATCATGGATGGTATTCATGTACTGTAATGCGTCCTGTACTTCCTCATCATTACTGTCATATTTTAAAGATACATAGCATCTTTCTTTTTCCAGATCTACGGTTCCCCGCAGTCGTTCAATAGAATCCTTGATCACATTCCGGACCTTTTCTTCAATAGGTTCATTCCCTGAAATACCGTCTTTAACAACATATTCCATAGATTTTTTTACGATCTTTGGTTCTTCCGGCTGAATGATCATATCTTTGTCCATCAGATCCATCTGATCGATGATCGCATATAGCTTTGATTGATCATAGCTGACTTCCGAATCCAGATAACGTGGATCTTCCGTAAAGTAACTCATAAACCACAGCCATGAATTCTGACTGTTCAATTCATCCTTTACTGTACCCTTTAATTCATAATCCAGATCAATATCTTCGGCCGTGATCTGTTCCTTCTGACCATTCCGTTCCTCTATCATTAAAACATAATCATAGAACTCACGGTCAATCTCGGTCTGAGCCTGATCGATCGTCATCCCTGACACATCAATATCATTAAGCGTTGTATTCCATTCAAAATGCTTGGAAAAATAAAAGACACCATATCCATATCCGCAGGCAAGCAGAACCAGAAAGGCAATGCATACAATCGCCCATACCGGAAATCTCTTTTTCTTAATAGATACATCCACAACATACGGAGTATCTTCTGACAGCTTTTCTTCCGGCTTGACCTCTGCCTTATCATCCGCCTTTTTCTCAGCAGTCTCATCAGCTTTTAATTCGTCCTTCTGCCCACTGTCCTCAGAATCTTTCGATTCTTCTTTGTTTTCAGACTGCTTGTCTGTCTCCTGTTTGACCGTGGATTCTCTCTTCTCTTCAAAATTCTTGTCAGACTCTGGCCTGCCCTTTACTTCTTCTTTCTCTTCAGGTTTCTTATCTGAAACCTGCTCGTCCTTATTATCAGTCTCACTATTATCAGTTGGCACAGCTTCTTCCATCTTCACAGTATTCTCTTCTGCCGCTGCTTCTTTTGGATCAGACTTATTCTCCGTTCCGGATTCTTTTGACGTATCCTCTGCCTTTGAGTCTTCCGCCTGAAGAGTCTTTGATTCCGAATCTTTCTTCTGATCTTCCGATTCTGACACCGTATTCACATTCAGTTCCTTATCTTTCCCCTGTGTTGCAGAAGAAACATTCTTTTTCTTTCTGTGTTTCTTACTCATAATAATAGCCTTGCACTTTCTATCAGCCTGGCTGATACAATTACTCTTATTTAAAATCAATCTATAATATTATAGTTGTATTTTCCAAATTTTACAACTTATTTTAAAGAATCATCATTAAATGATAATCAGTAGTCAATAAAAAGAGGGATTATCCAATATTTTTGTTGCGCTCCGGGGATGCATGATGCAAATCTGCCACCACAATTTCCGGAAGATTATTGACCCGGATCCTAAGCGTATGGTTGCCAAGCCCGCCGCTGAGCAGTAAGGTACTTCCATCTTCATCAAATCTGCCCCGGTCATATTTTGGAAAGAACTGTACCATTGGCGAGATCATCCCACCAAGCAGAGGAAGTCTGACCATACCTCCGTGAATATGTCCGGACAACACAAGATCAGCTCCCCATTTCACATAATCCGGATAATATGCCGGATGATGCGCGATCAGAATCTCATATGTATTCTCATCAGTCTTACCCAGCACCCGTTCCAGATATTCAGATTCCATGGGAGCTCTTCGAAAACGTTTATAGTATTCCGGAGCGGTATCAAGACCTGTCATTCTTACAGCTTTCCCGTCATCTGAAAACAGAGTTACAGATGCATCGTCCAGAAATGTTACATAATCCTTGACCGCATCCTTATATATATCCCAGAAGTTACCGTAATCATCCAGATGTGTTGCCACACGAAGCTCATGATTGCCTTTGGCATAATATACAGGGCATATCTTTGATAATTCCCGCAGTAATTCTACCGTAGAAGAATAATCACTGTTCACATCCGACACGATCATATCTCCGGCAAGCACAATGTAATCCGGAGTCTCTGCCTCTACTGTCCGGATCAAGCGTTCGTTCTCCTTGCCGAAGCAGGCATTGTGAAGATCTGCAAGAAGAACGATCTTCTTACCCGAAAAACCTTCCGGAATTCTGACCGATTCTATCTGGTACCTGCTGACCGTCAATGTTCGATTCTCATATATGCTGATCAGGATTACCGTCAGTCCAAGTACAGCAATCACAATCAGTGCTATCCACAACCAGATCATATAACTCCTTTTATCTCATCAATGTATCCGTTTCATCCACCGAATCCTTATTTCCATCCTCCACTTCCTCAGTCAGTAGGAAGAATCTGCAAATTGTCTTCATCATACTGCTCCCATAGGATCTTGCTTCTACCGATTCTCCTGCAAGCAGCGGAACAGCACCTATCCGTTCTCCATCATAATAGTAGACTGCCTCACCAATCACATCACCCTTCTTGATCGGAGCGGCAAGCTCTGAAAACCGACATTCCTTTGTGATCTGCTCTGCCGTCTGTCCAGCCGTCATTAGATAGGTATACGAATTCTTTTCAGGAATTACCGTAACCGTATCCTGTCTTCCACCCTGTACAGGACAGACAACCGCATCCTCCAATACCGCAGCATCCTGATACAAGGTGCAATTCGCAAATCCATAATCAAACATCTTACACACCTCACTGTTCCGAACATCCTTGGTTGGTGCTCCCATAACAACTGCCAGAAGCCCGATTCCATCCCTCTCTGCAGTTGCGGAGATCGAGAAGCCCGCCTCGCTGGTATAACCGGTTTTCAGTCCGGTGCAGTACGGATACGCCTTTAACAGCTTATTCGTATTCGATAACCCGAATTCCGATTCTCCCCGCCTTGTCACATGTGTGATGGTATCCATCCATATGCCTGAATAATCAAAAACAGCAGGATATTTCGTGATCAGTTCCCGACTCATAATAGCAATATCCCTGGCTGTCGTCAAATGGTTTTCCGCATCCAGCCCACAGGCATTTTCAAAATGTGTATTCTCCATGCCAAGCTCTGCCGCCTTCTCGTTCATTTTCTGAACAAAGGCTTCCTCACTGCCGGCAATATGCTCCCCCATAGCGACTGCTGCGTCATTCCCGCTGGCGATCACGATACATTTGATCATATCCTCCACAGTCTGTGTCTCACCGGGTTCGAAGAAGCATTGTGATCCGCCCATAGAGGCAGCATGCTCACTCACCGTTACCACATCATTCAGCGACATCTTGCCGCTTCCGATCTGTTCAAAAGTAAGAAGCAGCGTCATCACCTTCGTTACACTGGCCGGATGCCGCCTCTCATCCGCATTTTTTTCATATAGGATCTGCCCCGTCTGAGGCTCCAGCAGAATTACGGATGGAGACTGAATCTCCAGAATATCCTCTGCATAGACGGTCTCTATTCCACCGGGATATAAGGAACTATCCCAATCCATACTCCTATGATTACCATATTGAACCGAAGAACCACCGGAAGAACCGAGAACCGAACCAAGTCCTAAGAGAAATGCTGCGATCACGCAAAGATAGTTACGACATTTATGTAACATATAAGACTCCAAAAACCTTCTTATTGCTACTATATTCTTATAGCTCCATGAATTATGCCTGTCCCTGCCGACATATTCTTCCGAACCTGTTCCTCATTCTATGATCATTTTTACAACCGGCTTAAGTAAAGGTTTCTCTTCGCTGATCCTATACGCCTGCCGGATACACTGCTTCGCTTCCTCCACCTGATCAGGAGAATTCCCATGAATATAGGCAAATGGAATCCCTGTGTGTACGGAATCGCCCAGATGATTACAGATCTGAATTCCAACCGTATGATCGATCACGCTTTCCTTCGTCTCACGCCCTCCGCCTAAGATCAGCACCGCATGACCGATTTCCTCCGCTTTACAATCGGCAAGATAACCGTCCCGCTCCGGACAGACCGGTTCGATATACTTCGCCTTCGCGAAGGATTTCTTACCAAGAATATAATCAGGATCTCCGCCCTGCCGCTCCACGAAAGCGGCAAATCGCTGCAAGGCTTTACCTGACCGGATCACATCGATAAGCTTCGTCTTTGCCTGTTCATAAGAGTCCGCAGCTCCCGCCCCAAGTATCATATGGGCTGCGAGCGTATAGACAACCTCATTCAGTCTTACATCGCCTTCGCCCCGAAGCACCTGAATGGCCTCCTGCACCTCCAGAGAATTCCCTACCATCTGTCCTAACGGCTCATTCATATCCGTAAGCACTGCCGTCACCTTCCTGCCGGAAAGCTTCCCGATCGATACCATCCGTCTTGCCAGATCCTCCGCCGCCTCCTCCGTCTTCATAAATGCACCGGAACCGGTCTTAACATCCAGCACGATCACATCCGCGCCGGACGCCAGCTTCTTACTCATGATACTCGAGGCGATCAGGGAAGCCTGCTCCACCGTACCGGTCACATCCCGCAGCGCATAGATCTTCTTATCGGCCGGAGCCAGATTCGCCGTCTGTCCGGCAATCGCAATATGCAGCTCATTCACATTCCGAATGAATTCCTCTCTGGAAAGTGCCGTCCGAAAACCCGGAATACTCTCTAACTTGTCAATCGTCCCTCCGGTAAAGCCAAGCCCCCGTCCGCTCATCTTGGCAACCGGTATCTCTAAGCTTGCAAGCAGCGGTCCGATGATCAGGGTTGTCTTATCCCCAATTCCGCCGGTACTGTGCTTATCCACCTTCACCCCATGGATCTCGGACAGATTAAGAAGATCTCCACTTTTCGCCATCGCGAGTGTCAGATCAGTCGTTTCCCGCTCATTCATCCCCTGAAAATAAACCGCCATCAGAAAGGCAGACATCTGGTAGTCCGGGATTTCACCCTGGGTATAGCTCTTTACGATATAGTCAATTTCATCCTTTGAAAGCACTTCACTATTTCTCTTTTTAATAATCAGGTCATACATCCGCATTGTATCTTCCTCCTGTTCCTTCCCGATTCTTATGCTGTTATTCTATACGAATAATTCCGTTACAAGATCATCCATACTATCCCGCGATCAGATTCAGATACCGCAGGATAAAGATCCACATTGTCAGTGAAAATGCAGACAACAGTGTTGTCAGCACGATCACGCTTGAAGACAGCACATCATCCCCGTGCATATTCTTCGCCATAATATATGCCGTCGGTGTTGTCGGAGATCCCAGCATAATGACAAGTGCCAGAAGCTCCTGATCCCGAAAGCCAAGCCACACCGCAGCCGGCAGGAAGACAAGAGCCAGTCCGAATAATTTTAAGAATGTTGCCACAAGCGTCGGTCTAAGCTTGGCAATCGCCTTTCTTCCTTCAAATCCGGCTCCGATTGCAAGCAGGGCAAGCGGGGACGCCAGCCGTCCCAGATAATCAATACTCTTTGTCACCATTACCGGTAATGGGAGCTTGATCAGTGCCGCAATCACACCTGCTGCGATTCCGATAATGATCGGATTCTTCAGAATATTGATACATGCACTTCCAATCCGTCCGGCATTCTTCTTATCACTTTCCTCATTACTCTCCAATGTCAGAATGGTTACGGCAAAGATATTATAGAGAGGAACCGCGCCAATGATCATCATCGGTCCCATCCCTGAATTCCCATACACATTCTCAATAAACGCAATTCCAAGAATAGCCGCGCTGCTCCGATAGGATGCCTGAACAAAGGCTCCCACCTCTGTCTTATCCTTCAGCAGCCATTTGGCAAGCCTCCAGATCACCAGAATGCTGATCAGCGTCACGGCTGCACAGTATCCAATGTATCTGCCGTTCCAGTTCTCTATGATATCCGTCTCCCAGAGATCCAAGAATAACATACAGGGAAGCGCCACCCTGAATACGAACTTATTCGCCACCGATACAAATGCGTCATTCAATAATCCGATTTTCCGAAATAGATAGCCCGCGATCATCACCGCAAAGACCGGCACTGTCGCATTCAGGCTGTAGATTAAGCTGTCCATAATTAACTGTCCTTCTGTTTCATTGGTTATATGACTCTATTGTATACTATATCCGGAGAATTAACAAACTTGTTTTATACCAGCTGAATAATTACTCTTCCCTTTATCATAAAAGATGAGCGAATGTAAGACATTAAATAAGCGTCAACGAAAGGAGGTTCGCTGACGCTTGGCAGTATGATATGATCTTATCCTCTACGCTTTCATTTTATTCTCTTTTATAATCCCCTACTCTTCCTCCGTAAGCGGAATATTCCATATTATGTACTGCTCTCCGGTATAAGGATCGCTAAACCATACATTCACATGATCCGGCAGTTCCATCTTCTGAACAGAGCCTTTAATCCGGAATGCTCCCTGATCATCCGGCACACCGGCAGATCCCATTCCGGTAGTTCCCGGCAGACAAAAGCTACCATCATCATGGATCAAAGACCAGCCGATCATATTGCCCACTTCCAGATCCTCATTCACCACATCCATGGTATATTTTGTTTCCAATTCTGTATTGGTAATCCTAACATTCTTCACCAGAACAGAACTGTCCTCTACCCGCATATCTGCCTCATCCGGGAATGCATAGACGGCTGTTTCTTCACTGACCGCAACATTCTCCAGATTCACTGTGATTGTCTCATTCATACATTCTTCACTGGTATAAGAATTCCCATCAATCGTATAAGTCCGGACGACATTCGTAATATATAAGGTTGGCTCTTCTGATACAATCCGATCCGAATTCATTTGAAATGTCGAGCAGTTCAGATAGAACGCGGCATGAGAAGCATCCTCCTGCCTGTAATCCAAGGAGTCCACAGCATAATCTCCCATAGGATTAAGCTTAGCGTCCCGTGCCGTATCTACATATACCCCGAGAATCTCCTTGTTCATCCGATCCGCGTAATCCGCAAGACTCTCCCCCTGCATCGCGTCCTCATACAGATTAGAAGCCGGAAAGTTCTCGCTTTCTGCCAGATACGGATATTCATCGGCTCCCCAGAGCATCAGATAATGCTCCGGATCCTGTAAGGTCGCCTCGATTAC
>JAFUAW010000124.1 GCA_017460485.1 Lachnospiraceae bacterium
CTTGACCACCCTATATCAGAAGAATCCGGCGATGCAGGTAGTGATAAATGCGGTAAGTATGGAGACCATGCAGGAGTGTATGGCGATAGAGAACCATACCCAGAAATATCAGGTTACCGATTACTCGCTGGTGCAGGTGGGCGTGACACGAGTACGGGAGATCGGAGCTCATCATATGCTGCAGGGGGAGAACCCGGTTTGGATCTGCGCATTTCGTTTTCGACAGATATGACTTAGATGTAGAGAATCGCAATTTGTGATAAAATGAATGCGTATCCAATTATTATCGACGACGGATTAAGATATATGTGGTATTGTTATGAAATATATCTTGATGCATTAGAAAATTGTCCTCAGCCTGAGGACGATTCTATGGATTTTTGGAGTGCGTGTACTCGAACTACGAACACGGTTTTTGAGACTTTCAATCCTAGAACATGAATCTCGATGAGGAGGATAATGAGATGAATTTATTATCAAAAAGGATATTACTGTTCTTTGTGATTATTGGCTGTATCAGTATGTCTGCATGCGGGCATATCAAATCGCCACAAGCTGAATCTGTGGACGATGACGAAAGGGAAGACTCCGAAGAGGTAGAGATTGAAGTTAACACTCATGATTATCAAGCGGTTGATGATTTTCTGATATCTAATCTTGATGCTCTTGCAGATTCGCAGTACACACAGATCGAATCTGAAGAGTTTCCCGGATGCGGTTCGAATGTTATGTTTGTAATCGTTGATAGCGTCAATAAAGAACCTGTTTTCGTTCGAAGCAGTGATGAAACTCTTGCTTTTGTTCCGCAGACCATGAATGCAGAAGACCTTTGTTGGAACCCCGATGAATGCGATGCTGTCTTCTACATATCATCTGAAACACCGAAACTTCATATGACTTATGATAATGGAACCAAAGGATACTCGACAAATACATTGATTTCCGTACTTTTCCCAAAGGATAGAACGGTGTGGGGACCGGTTACGGCTTATCATAATAACCCTCCGAAAGCTGTATCAGGAGCAGGTGTAGCTGTCGATAATTATGCGTTGTTTGAATACTTGGAAGGTGTATTCTATGCAACCGCAATATCAGACATACCTGCATATACGATAATCGAATTAAGTTTCGTACAAAGGTGTTTTTACATTGAACCGGACAAGTTGAAAGATGATATCACTTGGCAGGGCTTTGAAGGTATGGTTCTCGAGGATGAGCAGGGAGATACACTTGAATTCTATCTGGATGAGCAATCCCGTATCAGGGGTAGGTTTACTTCTGCTTCTGATGACATTTCAGATTATGATATCGGAATCATTTACGGAAATGGTGCTGCACATTCTACCGATGTGATTGATAAAGGAAGGATATATTCAACCACAGGCAGTATCGTAAAATAACCACAGAAAATGCCGTAAATCAGGCATTGCAACGGCTTTTAACAGGATTGTCAACCGGCGTTGACAGATTGCCAAGGCTGATTGGTGGAGTAATGATGTCAATAATCTTACGATTGATTCAACAATAATCTTTAAGGAGGAAGTATTGATCATGAGTAAGATTATACAATTTATCAGAAACATTAGTCCATTTAACAACCGGACGAAAATGCCGGCACTACTATATGTCGTCAAGGTCATCATAATATTCTGGTTTGTGAAATTCGGATCTGAGATTATTGGCGAAGGTGTTGTCCTCGCGCTGCATTTTGCCTGTGGCAAGAATCCGTTACAAGGTGAAATGTTCGATTACAATATAATAACGCTGATATCCTATTATGGTTATGGTCTCATGGTCGGGATCATGATCCTTTATTGGAAGCTGTTTCAGAAGAAGACGGTTGGTGAACTCGGGTTTACCAAGAAGGCCGGAACGTATGTGATCGGAGTACTAGTTGGGACAGCTCTTGTAGCAGTATCTGCTGCCTCAGTCGTGCTTACCGGTACGATAACCTGTCATGGTGTGTTCCGTGACATTGATTATCGCTACATCGTGCTTATGCTTGGCGGATTCATTTGTCAGGGAGCTATGGAGGAAGTGCTTACCAGAGGAATTGTCTTACAGCTTCTCAAGGAAAAGACTCCGATTCCTGTTGCTGTAGGTGTCAGTACAGCGTTGTTTATTGTACCTCATCTTAATAATATGTCAGGAGCGGGTGCGGGTATTGTTGTCTTCGCGATCGTCGATCTCATACTGATATCACTGATCTTCTCGTTCCTCACACTTTATTTTAAGAGTATTTGGGCAGCCTGCGGACTTCATTCGATATGGAATTTCATTCTATATAATATTCTGGGACTCAATTTGAGTGGAAATGATGAAAAGACGGCGGCGGTTTTTGATATGCGGTCAGTCGGCAGCAATATTATAAATGGCGGATTATATGGTATCGAAGCGAGTGTTATCACTGCTGTAGTATTAACGGCGGCGTTGATCATATTGTTAGTTGTATGGAATAGGAAAGGCGGGATGAA
>JAFUAW010000125.1 GCA_017460485.1 Lachnospiraceae bacterium
AAAAGCTTTGTAAATAGGTAGTTTCATAAGGAAAGGAGATGGTAGGAAAGATAAAAATGACATGTTTATAAGTAGACATCCAGCCCGGTGCCAAAAACGGCATTCCCGGGCTGTTATAATTGCATATTCCGGCTGTTACCCTCAACCGGTAAAGAGTAGGACGAATGGACATTCCTGATGTCCTTTTTTATTTTGCCATAAAACCACCTTATCCATGTGATAGATAATTTGCTATATCTCCATGATAAGGCATATGTGAGGAAAGGACAAGAGGTTTGTGATGAATCAATTCAATTCATTAGAAGAGGAAGATAAATATTGGGAACGTAGGATTGCAGAGCATCCTTTCGGCTGTATGATGAATGCCATGGATGAAATTCAGACGCTCGGATACCGCAGGGAGATGCTGCATAGGGCGGAGCAGCAGAAAGCAGCGATTTTCTGGCAGTACTGGAATGACGGTGCGCGCGAATGGATGAAGGAGCAGGGACAGCATGGCACAAGGGCACTGGAGGATATCGAGGATGAGGTAATAAATGCCGTAGATATCAACGATGCGATGATGGAAGCGGATATCCTGCTGCTGAATGCAGGGATGTATGAAGAGCGGCTGGAGCTTTGTGAAGATATGCTGGGATTCTTCAACTGGAAAGATGACCCGGAAGGGGAGGCAGGCATTAGGGCGGATATGGGGGAATGCTTGGAGAAGCTGGGCAGAAGGGAAGAATGTGATAATTACTTTCAGACACTATTAAGAGATGAGCCAGAGAAAGTGGAATATATCAACATGTATTTGAACTGCCTGTGTGGCAGAAAGGCTTACGAAGAGGCAAAATTGCTTTTAGAAAGGCACTTGAAGACAGACATAGATGTGACAGAGGAAAACAACATCTTGTTCTGGCGGGCAGAGGAAATATATGAGGGTCTGGGCAACCATCTCCAAGCATCATTTTATCGGGCAAAACGTGAAAATTGGGAGAAAAACAGGCCTGCCACGGTCAGTCCATTAAACATGGTCACGGCGAAGCTCATGTCAGAAGCCCCGAATTTTATGAAAGAACTTGGATTTCAGGTAGACTTTGATGCAACAGCGACAAAATTGCCTACATGGAGGATGCAAGACGGGGAGATCATTGACCATGGTGAGAAAAAGAATTATCCGAATGATCCGTGCCCTTGTGGGAGTGGTAAGAAATTTAAGAAATGTTGCGGAAAAAAGTTATGATACAGGGATTGTGAAGATATGCAAAAGTCTTGTAAGAAATAGACAAAGAACACCAGGGTTTATGGAAGCTTTTTGACAGCACCAGAAATTGAAGGAGCGCTATAAGAAATGTTGGTGAAACTTGGAGTTTTACCGGTGTTTAGGGGAGTTTTCCCAATATTTCTTGGAGTGCCGTTAAATGATATAGAAACTGGAGGAGATGGATGAGGTGAAAAGGACTTTTCATAGATATATGAAGATAGGTGAGATAGAAACACAATATATTGTGGTTTAGCTCCGAAAAAAATTAAATATCGAGGTTTTTTCCAGAAAATGACTCAAAATTTGCGGAAAACCGGCGGATGTGTCGCCCGTAATGGTTGCAGTAGCGTTGTTAGAAAAGGGGCTAAGAATTCAGTAAAATCAAGGGTTTGAAGCACTTAAACATGTACTGAAAATTCCGCTGATATAAGGTAGAGAGTGCGTTATCGAGGTTAGATTTTGAAAAATGGGAACCTGGGAAGACAGGAGATAAGCAACCCATATTGCACCGAAATAGAAACCTGCTGACATTACAGAAAACTGGCAGGCACAGAAGCCGGAAGAAACAAGATCATCATCTGATTCATGTTCATATTATTGTGGGCAGGCATGAGCTGATGATCATGATTTGATCAGGCTCAAGGCTCAATTATCGAACACACAGAGGAGAACATGGCAACATTCGGGGAGAGGTTAAAAGAGCTAAGAAAAGAACACAATCTAACACAGAAAGAAGTTGCTGAACAGCTCGGCGTTGCCGCCAACACTGTGGCCATATGGGAACGGGATGAACGTGAACCCAAAGGTGATGATGAATACATCCGCTTGGCAGAACTGTTTGGGGTTCCACTCGCATATCTCTTTGGAACATCAGATGATTCAGCGTGGTCTGAGCCTAGTGATGAGTTAGGAGCAGAGGCGGCACTAGAAGATCAGAGAGAAGATGAGGCCCATATGCTCAAGCTGTACAGGGAATTAAGCCCGGAGATGCAGAAGGCACT